>NZ_JACVPE010000006.1:0-286318 GCF_018882005.1 Polynucleobacter sp. es-GGE-1 | reverse complement strand
CTACCCGCTTAAGACCGCCAAACTTTAGAAACTCTTTAACCACCTTTAGCTTGAACTGCTTGCTGTACTTGCTCATAAAACAAAACCCCCTTGGTTGGACATAGCGTCCAACTTTTGGGGGTCAGTTCATAGGGTGGCTTTTCTAATGTACGGCTTAGTTTTAAGTTAGCTTATGCCAAGGTAAATTTGAGTTCACCAAGATTTCCTACTGAACTGACTACCTTATCGCCCTTCTTCAGCCAGACTTGTTTGTCTTTCGGCATCCCTGCTATTACGCCTTCCGGAGTTCCCGTAAAGATAATATCGCCAGGCTCTAGAGTCCAATAGGTACTGATATAGGAGATCATCTTTTGGGTGTTATGAATAAAGTCTGAGGTATTTGAGTTTTGACGTAGCTCACCATTGACCCAAGTTTTGACCGTCAAGTTGTTAGGGTCACCCACTAAATCAGCCGTCACAAAATAAGGGCCGATTGGTGCGTACTGATCCAAGGTCTTACCTACCATCCACTGACCATTGGGTAGATCTAGCTGCAAGTCACGCGAGGAGAAATCATTAGAGGTGCAATACCCGCCAATATAATCGAGCGCCGCAGATTCAGGGATGTTACGTCCTTGCTTGCCCACCACAATCAACAGCTCAGTCTCATAGTCAAGCTTGTAAGACACTGATGGCGGAGGAATCTGCAATAAGCTGTTATGCGCAGTCAGAGTGTTATTGTATTTATTAAACAATGGTGGAACGCGTGGGTAACCACGACCAACCTCATCGGCATGGGCACGGAAATTTAAGCCAACACAGATAATCTTGCCTGGATTTTTAAATAGACGTCCAAAAGTAATGTCAGATTCTTTTAAGTAAGGAACACCAGATTTATCTGCGCTAGCCACTACTCTATTAAATCCTGCAGCATTACCTTCTTGCAACAACTGATCTAGCGTAGTTGGAGCGGCAATCTTCATCTTCTTGGCTACAGCGCGGACATCAATTACGCCCTTTGGAGTCACAACCCCTAACGTCTCTGTACCGTCAGAATTCATAATGGAGAGGATCTTGCTGTTCTTCACCATTTCACGAGGACCCTTGTATGGCTCACCACCCCATACTGAAGTTTGATGTGCAGAAGCTTCTTGCATTACACCCATAGTGGAAGCTGCTACTAAACCAGCACCTGCTGCTGATGCGGTTTTCATAAATTGACGGCGTGAACTCATCCATTTCTCCTTTTGTTTTAATAAATTATTTTAATTGCTAATTAATCACTACAAAAGGAATATTACTGCAGCAAAATATGCGGTGGTGCAGCAAATAGAATGAAAGCGGACGACTAAGCTAAGCCGAAGAAAGTCGCAATGCGGTAGGTAATGAATGAAGCAATGTAAGCTAGTCCGAACAAGTAGCTCAGCATAATGATTGGAATCTTCCAACCGCCCGTTTCGCGCTTAACCGCAGCAATGGTTGAAAGGCACTGCGGCGCAAACACAAACCATGCCAGCAAAGAAAGAGCAGTCGCCAACGACCAACCACTAGAGATCAATGGAATCAATGCTTCTGCTGCATCAGCACTAGAGCTTGATAAGGCGTAAACCGTTGCAAGTGAACTCACGACTACCTCGCGCGCGGCCATGCCAGGCACTAAGGCAATGCTGATCTGCCAGTTAAAACCAATTGGCGAGAAGACATGCGCTAGGGCCTGTCCGATGACGCCAGCAAAACTATATTGAATTGGAGATCCAGTTGCGCCTTCTGGTGGCTGCGGAAAGCACGATAAAACCCATAGGCCAATGGTCATGATCAAAATAATGCCACCCACACGACGCAAGAAAATTTCTGCGCGTTGCCATAGACTGATGGCTAAATTGCCTAAGCGTGGCAAGTGATAACTCGGTAACTCCATCATGAGGGCGTTCATTCTGAACTGCTCACTAGTAAATCGTTTCAGCACCCAAGCTACAGCCATGGCCCCCAAGATACCGGCCAAGTACAACAAGAACAGCACTAAGCCTTGCAAATCAATGCCGACCCATAATTTCTGTTCCGGAATAAATGCAGAGATTAATAAGGCGTACACCGGCAGACGCGCTGAACAAGTCATCATCGGTGCGATCAAGATGGTGACTAAACGATCGCGCGCATTAGAGATACTGCGCGTTGCCATGATGCCAGGAATAGCGCAGGCAAAGCTAGATAGAAGGGGAATAAATGAGCGCCCCGATAAACCAACGGAGCCCATCACGCGATCCAAGAGATAGGCTGCTCTGGGCAAATAACCAGACTCTTCTAGCAACAAAATAAAGAAGAACAAAATCAAGATCTGCGGCAGAAAGATCACAACCCCACCTAATCCAGCCAAGATGCCATTAATCAACAAGCTACGTAACCAGGTGTCTGGCAGAACCTCACTCATTTGTGTGCCAAGATATTCAATCGAGGTCTTGATCAATTCCATCGGCATGGTTGCCCAAGTAAAGACGGCTTGGAAAATGCAAAAGAGTAAGACAACCAAAATCATCGGACCAACTATTGGGTGTAGCAATACTGCATCCAAGCGATCACTCAGTTGATCGGGAATAATTTGGTCAAGACCCAAGTTCTGCAATATGCGCTGTACCTGCACGTTGTCAGATTCTGTATGGGCAATATGCGAAGCAACATTTTCTAAGGTGGCATCACTAGTGCCGGTGCGCAAGGCATTGAGATTGCGCCAATCTAGTTCTGATAAGAACTGCTTGATACCATCTGCGCCATCTGACTGTATGCCAACACTCGTAATCACCGGAAGCCCCAGTTCCTGAGAGAGTGCAGCTGTATCAATCTGCAAGCCTTGGCGTTTAGCGATGTCGAGCATATTGAGTACTACAACGCATGGCAATCCCAAGCGCTTCGCAGCTAACACTAGGCGTAGATTGCGACGCAAGTTCATAGCACTCAAAATGCACAAAACTAAGTCGGGACGTTTCTCCCCTTCTGCTCTGCCCAAGAGGACATTACAAGTCACCCGCTCATCAAGTGATCGGGGATAAAGGCTATAGGCCCCCGGTAAATCTAGGATACGAATATTTTTTCCAGACCCAAGTGCTAGTCGACCCTCTTTACGCTCAACAGTTACACCAGAATAATTGGCGACTTTCTGGCGACTGCCAGTGAGTAAATTAAATAATGCGGTCTTTCCGCAATTGGGATTACCCAATAAAGCGACGATTGGTTCGTTGGGGAAAAAATGGACGGTAGATTCAGACATGAGGAATTAACTCAACCTCAATCATCCGAGCTTCTGATTGACGCAAGGCAAATGTGGAAATACCAACTCGAACTAGATAAGGCCCTTTTTTCAGCAGACCTTTGCGCAGCAAAGTGACCTGCTCACCGGGAAGAAAGCCAATATCTTCCAACTGCCCCTTAATTTGAGGGGCGCCTTTGGGGGCATTCACTTCACTCACCCGATAGAGGTTACCAAGGTCGACCTGATCTAAATTCATTCAATATGCTTTTTAGCTAGCTAAGAAGGGATTATAGCTTTAAATGAGAATGAATATCATTCATTCAAAAGCGAAATTATTCCTTTAATAATGAGGCATCCTAAGCCTTTAGGATTTGATCCAAAGCAAAAGTAATAGGCTTAATCCAGACTCATTTGAATTGATTGAGAAGAGACGCAAATACCTGAAATCAATTCAGTGCAGTAGGTGTTGTGAAGCCGTAATTACGCAGAATCGATTTAGCCTGCGGGCCCTGCATAAATTGATATAGATCTTGCGCCTCTTGTGGAGCGTCTTTGATCAACACCATTCTTTGTTGAATGGGGGAATAGAGTTTGCTATCGACCAATATGAAGTTGGTCTCTTTTACAACCCCTGATGACTTCACTAATGACAAAGCAGTAAAGCCAATATCTGCCGCACCACTCACTACGTATGTTGTAGCCACGCCAATGTTATCGGCATAGACCAGTTTATTTTTCGCCAGATCCCATAAGCCCTCTGCATTGAGATATTCCATCGCCGCTTTTCCATAAGGCGCTAACTCAGGTTTTGCGATAGCAATCTTGTTTGCCTTCATGATGGCTCTACTGACCTCCGCCTTACTGTTAACCAGCTGAATGCCAGCAGAGGTTTTGGCGATCAAGGCAAGCTTGCCAATGGCGTAGACAACTCCTTCATTGATCGTCTTGCCATTTTTATAAAGCTCAAGAGGAAAATACTCATCAGCGGCGATCAAGAGATTGAATGGCGCACCATTCATAATTTGAGCTGTGAAATTACCAGAGGAGCCATACACTATTCTCAACTCTGATTTACCAGTAGCCTTGAACGCACCGGCAATCTCACTAAAGGCATCTTTCATATTGGCAGCAACAGCAACCGTTGCACCCTGAGCAAAAGCAAAGTTTGCAAACAGCAGGAGTGATGCGAATAAGAAGAGGGTGCGAAGGTGCATGATTAAGCCCATTCTAGCGGATGCGAAGCGATGCTTGTTCAAAATCGTATTACTAATTTATGCGATAGTATTAGCTCAAACAACAAAAAGTTATCCGATGAAAAAATTATTCTCACACATACTTTGCACTGCACTACTAGCAATATTGGGCTATAGCCCTCTGGCAAATTCCCAAGAAAAAAGTATTGTGGTTTCTTCCACTACTTCCACTGAACAATCTGGACTGTTTGGCTTCATCCTACCTATCTTCAAGATGAAAACAGGTATTGATGTCAAAGTGGTTGCGGTAGGTACTGGCCAAGCCTTGGATATCGGGCGTCGTGGCGATGCAGATGTTGTCTTCGTTCATGACAAACCAGCAGAAGAGCTATTTGTCCAAGAAGGCTATTCCACCAAACGCAATGAAGTGATGTACAACGACTTTGTATTGATTGGGCCAAAATCTGATCCCGCAAAAGTTGGCGGTGGCAAAGATATCCAAGCGGCATTCCAAAAAATTGCATCTGCCCAAGCACTCTTTGTTTCTCGTGGTGATAAGAGTGGCACACATGCTGCAGAGCTTCGCTACTGGAAAGGTGCTGGCATTCCCGTTTCACCAAGTCAGAGTTGGTATAAAGAAACTGGCTCCGGTATGGGCCCTGCCCTCAATACCGCCTCAGCAATGAATGGCTATATCTTGGCAGACCGCGCAACCTGGTTAAGCTTTAAGAATCGTGGTGACCTCACTATATTGGCTCAAGGCGACCCCAAGCTCTTTAATCAATATGGCGTGATGCTAGTCAATCCAGCCAAGTACCCGTCAGTGAAAAAGGCTGAGGGCCAAGCATTTATCGACTGGCTCATTTCCAAGAATGGTCAAGACGTGATTGCTAGCTATCAAATTGGTGGCGAACAACTCTTCTTTCCTAATGCTAAGAAATAGACTTATTGGGAAAAAATCTTAATGCCTCTATGCGCGCTTTGCCAACCATGTCTATCTGCATACTTCGGTTGAGAATGTATTCATTCAGCTACTTTTACAAGTTTTTGTAACACCTCGCGAACATCCTGTGGAATTGGTGTTGGTTTATTAGTCTTCCGATCAACATAAACATGGACAAAATATCCCATCGCTGAGGCAAGGTCATCCTCATTCTTAAAAATGGCGACTTCATATTTGACGCTACTATTTCCTAAATGTGCCACTTTCAATCCAACATGAATCATGTCGGGATAGGCAATTGGTGAAAAATATTGGCATTGGGTCTCAATCACCAAGCCGATAGCGCTGCTTTCAAGTACATCCAAAACATTTTGCTCAATGAGATAACGATTTACCGCTGTATCAAAAAAAGAGTAGTACACCACGTTATTAATGTGCCCATAAACATCATTATCCATCCATCTAGAATGAACCTCTTCAAATGCTACAAAATCAGCGCGAACTGGTGGACTAGCTTTTTTATCGCTCATAAAGCCTCTCTATATAGCACTGCAGCGTCATTCAAAGTAATTTCACGAGGACTATTTTGTAATAAGCGTGTTTGCAGCATTGCATCTGCAGCCAACTGATCAATATCCTCTGCGGTGATACCAACCTCAATTAATTGTTTTGGCAACCCCAACTCACCAGCAAGACCGCCAAGATAGTTGGCCAGTTGAGTAGCCTGTTCAATGGATGAGCCTTGTAAGCCAGGCTTGATAATTTGACCCAACTCGGCATACATACTGTGCGCAGCTTCTAAATTAAAGCGCATCACAGGCCCCAGCATTAATGCATTTGATAGACCATGCGGCACATGAAATCTTGCACCAATTGGATAAGCTAATGCGTGTACACCCGCTACAGGGGCATTCGTAAATGCCATTCCCGCGAGACAAGCACCTAACAACATGTTTTCACGTGCATCAATATCGCTACCGGTCCTAACCGCTTTATGAAGATTGTCAGCCAATAAACGCAAAGCCTCTTTGGCTAAACAATCAGAAACAGGATTTTTTAAGCGTTTGGTTGTAAAGGCTTCAATAGCATGAACTATGGCATCAATACCAGTTGCAGCGGTGACATGGGCTGGAAGTCCCAGCGTTAACTCGGCATCAAGCAATGCAAGGTCTGGAAGTAATTGAGGAGAAACGACACCCTTCTTTTCACTCTCGCTAACAGTAATAATAGAAATGGTGGTTACCTCAGAACCAGTTCCTGCTGTTGTAGGAACCAAGATCAGGGGTAAGCGCGGCCCTTTCGCCATGCCTACACCATAGACATCTGCTAACTTTTCTTTACCGGGGGTTAATAGGGCAACTAATTTGGCTACGTCCATTGAGCTTCCACCACCAAAACCAACGATGTAATCCGCTTTGGCATCTTGAACTGCTTTTACAGCAGCATCAATCACTGATACAGGCGGATCAGCCTGCACATCAGAAAATATTTGCACTGGCAAACCAATTTCTTTGAACTGAGGTAAGGCTTTCTCAAGCAAGCCAGCGGATAGAACTCCTGGATCAGTAATGATTAGTACAGATTTTCCACCCCGCTCGGCAATTCTCTTGGCAAGATGAATAGTGCCGCCTCTTTCTACCAGGATGGAGCGGGTTGAGTGAAAGTCAAATTGCATATTTGCCTCTTACTAATTTTCTAAATTACTTCTTTTAATTTAAAACGCTTTATTTTTCAGAGTCTGTTCTTGACATCTCTTTCGCCAAATGAACATCTGCATGAAGAAAGATAAGGATGGGCCCCAGGTCTTGAACCTGGGGCCAAAGGATTACTTCTTAGGCGTTACGAAACCAATCGCTGTATCGTCAATAAACTCAACGATCACATCATCACCAGCTTTAAATTTCTCAAGACCTAACACTGCTGGATCTACTTTCACTTTTTGCTTCTCGCCGCTAGGCATTGTGAAAGTGACGATACGGGTCTTTTGATCGATCGTTGAAATCTTCACAGTTGCATAAATAGTGTCTGTTGTTTCTTCGAATGGCTTAGCAGAACCTTTGCCAGCGATCGTTACAGAACGCACACCAGAAACGCCTGGCTTAGCATCTTTAGCAGCAGCAGTTAATCCAACCGCAACCGCTTGTGCATGCTCAACCAAGAATACGTCACCTTTTTTGACTTTATCCAAGTCATTGATTGCTTTAGATACATTCATCTGTGCCAAGTTACCATTTGCATCTTTCAAGATAACAATACGTTTTTTAACATCTACAGAATCCACGGTTGCGCTAAGCACAATCACTTCAGCAGCTAAGGGCAACATTTTTGCAGGCGTTTGCGCAAAAACAGAAGTTGCACAAGTAATACCAACGGTAGCGAATAAACCAGCAAGTAAAGATTTCTTCAAGATAACTCCTAATTGAGGGGGTTCGATGGAACTAGATTGGGCTTGATACGCCACTAGTGCATTGTAACCATGGCATGTTTAATTAAAGTTTCTTATTTGGTAAATTAAACCTATCTACACATTGCATTTCATACTGCCAAACCATTGAAAACTATAGAAATCTTCCTTTTGCCCTGGGAGCGCGCCTCAGAAGCCGCTTACGCCATCCGCAAGCAGGTGTTTATTGAAGAGCAAGGGGTTCCAGAAGAGCTTGAGCTTGATGAGTACGATCCCTCAGCAATGCATGCTCTGGCTCATCAAGACGGCCAATGTGTTGGCACCGCAAGACTAGTCGATTTGGGTAATGGGCAAGCCCAGATTGGGCGTATGGCTGTCTTGGCAAACTTTCGAGGCCAAAACATCGGCAGGCAAATACTAGAAAAGCTATTGCTGACCGCTAAATCAAAAGATTTCTCTTCTCTGATCTTGCACTCTCAATTAACAGCAATACCTTTCTATGAAAAACTGGGTTTTGTAGCTACCGGTCAAACCTACGATGAGGCGGGCATTCCCCATCGTAATATGATGCTTATATTATCTAAATAAATTAAAAACTAATCGCTAATAATGAGTTTGCCAAGCACTTTTATCTACACTCATCGGGTCTGCTATGCCGATACTGATGCTGCAGGATTTATCTATCATGCGCGCTACCTTGATATCTTCGAACGTAGTCGGGCTGAATGGTTAGCTCAAAAAAATCTCAGCCCGAGCAAGCTGATTACTGAATTCAAAATTTTGATGCCCGTTCGTGAGCTTCAGATGGAATTTCATAAACCAGGTCGCCTCGATGATATGTTGCATATCGATCAAGTCATTGAACGCCGAAGTAGAGCTCAGGTTAGCGTTCGACAAACCGCAAAACGAGCTACTTTAAAGACTGCTATGGAACTGGAATTCATTGCCAGCGCTTTAATTAATATCGTCTGCCTGGATGTTGATACCTTGAAACCAAAAGCCTTTCCTGATTTTCTATTTGCTGCTGAATAAAAGGTATCCCATGTCTGATGGAAAATTACTCACCTTCGTTAAAGAACTCAGCCTATTGCTTGAGCAAAAACCAAGTGAAGAAGTGATTTTCACTAAAGGCAAAAAGCTCTTAGAGAATCTCATTGCTGTCGACGATTGGCTACCAGCCGAATTTACTAAACCACATCCTCAGTATTACCAACAATATCTTCTCTATGCAGATCCATTGGATCGCTTTTCGGTTGTGAGTTTTGTCTGGGGCCCAGGTCAAAAAACACCCTTACATAACCATACCGTCTGGGGCATGGTCGGCCAATTACGCGGAGAAGAAAAAGGGACTCCTTACCATCGTCAAGCAGAGGGTGGCTTTAGAGCTGGCGAAGCTTGTATTTGCCCTCCGGGTTACGTGGATACCGTCTCACCGAATACGCATGACATCCATGTTGTTGAAAACAATCATCTCCATCAAACGTCCATCAGCATTCATGTGTACGGTGGCAATATCGGCAGAATTCAGCGCTCGGTATTTGACCCAGTGACTGGTGCAGAAAAATCGTTTGTCTCTGGTTATGCCAATACCGTTGTTCCTAACCTCTGGAATCCGGCTTAATTCAATAAAGTGAGTTCTTTGAGGTCAATGACTTAAAATAGAAGCTCTTACTGCAAACGCGCTTGCGTGGCAGCTCACCCCATTGACCGGGATAGTCGATTTTTAAATACGTTGAATACGGGTCAATACTTTATTGGCCCCTATGTTATTTACAGATCTTGGTTTATCAGAACCCATTCTTCGCGCTATTGCAGAAGAGGGCTATACCAGCCCTACCCCTATTCAAGCGAAATCCATCCCCGCAGTTCTGAAGGGTGGAGATCTTTTAGCAGCAGCGCAAACTGGCACTGGCAAAACTGCTGGCTTCACACTGCCTATCTTGCAACGCCTCAGCAGTACTCCCAAAGCGAGTGGTAAAAGGCTATTACGAGTATTGATCCTGACTCCCACTCGCGAATTAGCCGCGCAAGTTCAAGAGTCTGTTGTTACTTACGGCAAGTACACAGGCCTAAAGTCAACTGTCATCTTTGGCGGTGTTGGCGCCAATCCCCAAATTAAAGCGATTGCTGGTGGCCTTGATATTTTAGTTGCTACACCAGGTCGCTTGTTGGATTTGATGTCGCAAAAATGTGTCTCACTCAACGATATTGAAATTCTGGTGTTGGATGAAGCTGATCGCATGCTCGACATGGGCTTCTTACGCGATATCAAAAAGATCTTGGCTGCCTTACCCAAGAAACGCCAGAACCTACTCTTCTCGGCAACCTTCTCAACCGAGATTAAACAATTAGCCGATGGCTTACTCAACTCACCAGAGTTGATTGAAGTCGCCCGCAGCAATAGTGCGAATGAAGCGATTGCGCAGTTAATCCATCCCGTTGATAGAACCAAGAAGCATCCGCTCTTAGCGCACCTCATTAAGAGCAATGACTGGAAACAGGTTCTAGTATTTACACGTACCAAGCATGGCGCCAATAAGCTCGTTACCCAATTAGAAAAAGATGGCATCACCAGCATGGCCATTCATGGGAATAAGAGTCAAACTGCGCGTACCAAAGCGCTGGCTGATTTTAAGGCAGGTAAATTAACAGCATTAGTAGCCACTGATATTGCTGCGCGGGGTATTGATATTGATCAGTTACCGCATGTGGTGAACTATGATTTGCCAAACGTATCCGAAGATTACGTCCATCGTATTGGCCGTACTGGTCGTGCTGGCTCTAATGGGGTTGCCGTTTCTTTAGTTTGCGTTGATGAGCACCAGATGCTGCGGGATATTGAAAAACTCATCAAACAAAAACTTCCTCAAGAAGTGATTGCGGGATTTGAGCCAGATCCAAACGCAGTAGCCCAACCCATACAACTGCGTAGCCAACAACACCAACAATTCAGAAAGCCCCGTGGTGGTGGCTCAGGAAGCGCTCCAGCTCGTCAGGCGCCAGCTAAGCGTAGCAGCCCACCGAAAAGAAGCTTCAATCGCTAACATTCTTACGGATTAAAATGTTTGGATGACACAAACAACCATTGCCGAAACACTTGAACCACGCTTAACCTCCCTCTCTCATGGTGGTGGCTGTGGCTGCAAGATTGCACCGGGGGTGCTAGCAGAGATTTTGAAGAATGTTCCTCAGTTGCCCTTCCCTAAGGAATTACTGATCGGCATTGAAACCTCGGATGATGCTGCGGTTTATCAAATTAATGAGTCGCAAGCCATTGTTGCAACGACTGACTTCTTCATGCCCATCGTGGATGATCCATTTGATTTTGGCAAGATTGCAGCAACCAATGCAATTAGCGATATCTATGCAATGGGTGGCACTCCATTATTTGCACTTGCTTTAGTTGGCATGCCGATCAAAGTCTTATCCAATAAAACCATTGCGCGCATTTTGGAGGGTGGCGCTGAAGCGTGTCGTAGTGCCGGTATTCCGGTTGCTGGTGGCCATACGATTGATTCAGTGGAGCCAATTTATGGCTTGGTTGCAATTGGCATTGTTGATCCTCAGCGCGTAAAGAGTAATGCGAGCGCTAAGCCCGGTGATGTATTGATTTTAGGAAAACCCCTTGGCGTCGGTATTTTGTCGGCAGCCTTGAAAAAGGATTTGCTTGGCCCAGACGGCTATCGAGAAATGATTTCGAACACAACCAAACTCAATGCTGCAGGTCCTGATTTAGCAAAGCTTGCTGGGGTACATGCCCTGACCGATGTTACAGGCTTTGGCTTAGCAGGCCATATGCTGGAGTTAGCACGGGGCTCTGGTTGCACCGCTCATATTGACTGGAGTCAAGTGCCACTCCTCTCAAACGTACAACATCTTGCCGATGAGGGAATTATCACAGGCGCATCGGATCGCAATTGGCAAAGCTATGGTGACGAAGTGGGTATTCCAGCAGATTTCACCTTAGCACAGCGTGCCTTGTTAACCGATCCGCAAACTAGCGGTGGCTTACTCGTCTCTTGCAGCCCAGATTGCGTTAAAGCAGTATTGGATATCTTTAACCAACATCAATTCTTAGGCGCTAGAGTGATTGGCCAAATGAGCAAACGCCAAGGCAAGCCCTTAGTTGTTTCTTAGTTGACAGTTTGGCGAGACGCTAAATACTTTACGCCTTGTGGCCCATAGCGCTCTGCATGTTCTTGTTCAAAGGCTAGCTGAAAGACATCGCCTACTTCGTATTTTTTTGTCTCACCTGCGATATCAATCTCGATATACCCATCCAAGATTAATGCTTGCACCGCAAATGGATGGGTGTGATTGCCTAATTGACCATTGGGAGGTTGTTGCACTTCCACTGGCGTGGGATACCCCGCTTTTTTGAGTTGCTGTAAAAATTGGTCTTGGTTCATGCTTTTACTATAGCGTGGATATACACTGCTGACATCAGTCATTTAAAGCGAGAAAACGAGGGTATATGGCAGTCAAAGTCATCGGATTAATGGAGCTCAGTGATCAAACTGCCTTTGAGCAATACCGCAGTCAGGTAGGTAAAACCGTGGAGCAGTACAAAGGCAGTATTGAGCACCGTGGCGAGATCACTGAAGTGTTTTGGAATGAATTATCCATTCAAGCCTTTAGCGCATTTGTAGAGTTGCATTTCCCCAGCAAGGAAGATGCGCATACTTGGGCTAATAGCCCTGAATACCAATCTCTTGTCGCTATTCGCAAGCAAGCAATGCGACTCACCCTCTTTGGTGTGGGGATCTAAAAGAAAAAGCCTAGTGGATTAGACTAGGCTTTTAGATCAATTGGGGGTAAGAATTACTTCTTAGCTTCCATTGCTTCTTTTGTAGCGGTAATTTCTTTACGACGCTCCTTACAAGCACCAGCGATTTCTTGCAAGGCTTTACGAGCGCGAGCTGCAGATGCCTTAATACCTTTTTCAATAAATTTTTCGTTCTCAGCTTTGTATGTTTCGAAAGCAGCTAACAATGTATCGTGTTGTGACATCTTGTCTCCCATTCATCAAATAAATATTCATACCAACAACGATGTCAGTATATCCCCATAAAAAGCACTAAAAATGGCGATTTTTATCAGGGATAACTCTTAGAAGCAGTCATTCAGCCAAAATGCTTTAATCAGACAAAATATCCTGGAGACATCAAAATGCTCAGAAAAATCCTAGTTTTAGCAACTGCCAGCCTGCTCTCCCTTGTCACCTTGATGGCAAGTGCTCAAAACACCACCTGGCCCGCCCCGAACAAGCCCATCACCTTTATTAACCCCTTCCCCCCAGGCGGCGCTGTAGATGCCTTTGGGCGCCCTTTGGCCAAACAGCTTTCTACCCAGCTCAATGATTCCATCGTGGTAGATAACCGCGGCGGGGCAGGCGGCACCCTGGGTGCTGGCGTTGCAGCAAAAATGGCTCCTGATGGATATACCTGGCTTCTTGGTGCAGTGCATCACTCGATTGCACCCAGCATGTACCCCAACCTGCCTTATGACATTACCAAAGACTTTGAGCCCATTGCCATCATCGGCAGCGTTCCCCATGTGGTCGTCGTCAACCCTAGTAAGTTTCCAAAAAATGATTTGAAATCCATCATTGAAGAAATTCGTAAGCATCCTGGCAAATACAACTATGCATCGACAGGCAACGGCACATCACAACACTTAGCTGGTGAGCTGTTTAAGATGCAAAACAAATTATTCATCACCCACATTCCCTATCGTGGCACTGGTCCAGCATTACAAGATTTAGTTGCCGGTCAAGTCGATATGATGTTTGACACCCTAGCTGGTGCAGCACCGTTTATTAAAAGCGGTCAACTTATTGCTGTCGCGGTTGCAAGTAATCAACGCAACCCTGCTTTTCCAAATGTACCTACCGCACAAGAATTGGGTATCAGCAATTTTGTAGTCTCGAGCTGGTATGCCATGTGGGCAATTAAAGGTACGCCCAAAGAGATTGTCGATAAGATGAGCACAGAAGTACAAAGCGCGCTTGCCTCACCTGAGATTAAAGAACGCTGGGCTGGCATGGGCGCTACCGTACCAAAAATGAGCCGCCCTGAATTAGCCAATTACATCAACCAAGAGATTGTGCGTTGGAGCGAAGTAGTTAAAAAATCCGGCGCTAAATTAGATTAATCAAAACAGTAGAGACAATATGAGCATTCCAGTAAAACATTATTCCTTTGTACGCAATAAGCTTTTAAACAAAGAAGAAATTGCTTTTTTAGATGTCCGTGAAGAAGACCCACATGCACGCGAGCATCCTTTATTCGCTGCCAACTTACCACTCTCTCGTATTGAGATAGATGCTTACGGAAAACTACCAAACACACATATTCCGATTGTGACGCTCGATGATGGCGAGGGCTATGCAGAGTTGGCTGCACAACGCTTACTGTCTTTAGGTTTTAGCGATGTATCTATATTTGAGGGTGGTGTGCAAGCTTGGAAAGCTGCAGGTGGCCAAGTCTTTAAGGATGTAAACGTACCCAGTAAATCTTTTGGTGAGTTAGTGGAATCAAAGCGCCATACCCCATCCCTCTCTGCCCAAGAAGTAAAACAGCTAATCGACAATCAAGCAGATGTCGTCGTAGTAGACGTGCGTCGCTTTGATGAATACAACACCATGAGTATCCCTACTGGCATCAGCGTACCAGGCGCTGAGTTGGTTCTTCGTTTACCAGAGTTAGCACCCAATCCCAAAACCAAGATCATCGTCAACTGCGCCGGCAGAACTCGCAGCATCATCGGCACACAATCACTCATCAATGCGGGCATCCCCAATGAAGTCAATGCACTACGCAATGGTACGATTGGCTGGACTCTAGCGGGACAAGAACTGGACAAGGGTCAAACTCGCAAATTTAAAGATGTGAGCCAAGGCACTACCAGCGAAGCAGCGCAGCGGGCACGCAGGGTGGCTGATAGTGCTGGTGTGAAACGCGCCACTCTAGCTGATGTAGATCAGTGGAAATCTCAGAGTGAGCGGACAACTTATTTCTTTGATACTCGCACCCCAGAAGAATATGAATCCGGCCACCTTCCAGGATTTCGTTCGGTACCTGGTGGGCAACTTGTTCAAGAAACAGAAATGGTTGCTCCAGTGCGCGGCGCACGCATTGTCTTAGTGGATCCTAGCGGTGGCAGCGTTCGAGCCAATATGCCTGCTTCCTGGTTAGCACAAATGGCTTGGGAGGTTTATGTTCTCGATGATGTCAGCACTGCCGCCCTCACTGAGAAAGGTCCATGGCAGCCACCTTTACCAAACCTTCCTCAAGTGAAGATGGTTGATGCAATCACTTTAGCGAACTGGCTAAAAGCAGATAGCACTGCGATTGCGGTAGATTTCAGTACACACGCTAATTATGTCAAGGGTCACATCCCTGGTAGCTGGTATGCCCTGCGCTCTCAATTGGCGGATGCGATGCAAAAGATTCCCAAAGCCAATCGTTATGTTCTTACCAGCGTACCTGCAGAGTTAAGTCTATTTGTTGCACAAGAATTTCAGGTGCCAACTAACGCAGAAGTATTCGCTCTAGAAGGTGGCAATGCCGCATGGATTAGCGCTGGCTTAGAGCTAGAGAAAGGCCCCAGCCATCTGGCTTCCCCACCACTAGATCGCTACAAACGTCCGTATGAAGGAACGAGCGTAGATCCTGCAGCAATGCAGGCCTACCTCGATTGGGAGTTTGGTTTAGTGGAACAACTGGGCAAAGATGGAACCCATCACTTCTGGGTTCTTTAGCAATGGATCAAACTACCTTGATCACCAAATCGGGTAGTCGATCAATCGTGCAGCGGATCACATCCCCTTTGACTACTGGACCTACATTTTCTGGGGTTCCTGAATAAATAATATCCCCAGGAAAGATCTCATTCGCTTCAGATAACTTGGCGATCTGCTCTGCTACTGACCAAATCATTTGATTGAGGTCAGCACTTTGCTTGGTTACGCCGTTCACCGATAGGGTAATTTTTCCACTCTGAAAATGCCCCACTTGCGCCACAGGAAAGATCGGGCCAATAGGAGCAGAGTAATCAAAAGATTTACCAATTTCCCAAGGCTTTTTTTGATCTCCCATAAAACGCTGCAGATCCCTTCGAGTCATATCCAGACCCAAGGCATATCCATATACATGCTCTAGCGCTTTTTCTACTGGAATATTCTTGCCACCCTTGCTGATTGCAGCGACTAACTCAACTTCATAGTGATAGTTTTTAGTCAAGCTTGGGTAGGGATGATCGACGATTTTATTGGGAGCCACAAATTGAATGGCATCAGTTGGTTTTTGAAAAAAGAATGGTGGCTCTCGAGTCGGATCAGAACCCATTTCTCTAGCATGCGCGGCATAATTTCGACCAATGCAATAAATGCGTCTAACTGGAAACTCTTCTGCACTGCCAGCAATGGGAATATAAGTTTGCCCAACGATAAATGGAGTTTTGATCGAAGCCGCCTGGGTCTGACCTGAGACTGCCGCCGTTGTGAAGGCTGCAGCACCAAGGCTTATTTTGAGGGCACTCCGACGACTCATATTTTTATTGATACTCATGTTGTCTCCACTATCAAATAGATTGCACAATCTTAATACTAATTTAAAGAGTGAATGAAGTCATAAATCAGGGTAAGCTAGCGCCATGAAATTTGCTAAAAAAATACTCCATGCCCAGCTGCTCATTGTGATATTGGCTTTACTTAGTGGGTGCGATAGAGAAACCTATACGACTTGGACTTGTCATTTCGCCAGCGAAACCAAAATCCCCATGGTGCTTCGCAAAGCACAAATGGAGTTTAAAGGGGGTAAGCTCGATTACTGCGGTAGTCTAGGTAATCTCAGCTATTTTGCTCAACAATGTCCCGCTCAAATTGAGCAATCGGGAACATTATTTACACCCTCCACTGGCCTACTTATTATGAATGGGCAAGAGTATCAATGCTCAGCTCTCTAGGTAGCATTTCAGATGAATAAACTGAGTCCCAAGAAACTGCTACTCACTAAGTGGACTGCAGTAAAGCCGATTGCCAAACAAAAGCATTTTCTAGTGAGCAAGGTCATTCTTCCCGAGCCGCCTAACGAAAAAATAGAGTTCGTCGAGATTGAGGCCGTCTATAGCAAGAAGACGACACAGATTGCTTGGCGTGACCTCACTAATAGTGAGCTATGGGTACAAGGCTGGAAATAAAAAACCGCCTCAACAATTGAGGCGGCTCTTTGGCTAATACACGGAGAATTAGTCAGACTTTTTTTTCGATGATGGTGTTTTCTTAACCAATTCATCAATATTTTTTTCTGCAGCATCCGCAACTTCATTCACAATACGGCGCCCTTCTTTAAACATATTCTGACCAGTAGTAGACATTTCGTGAACCACTTTAGATAACTTGTCAGCATGTGCTGGCATTTTATTTTCAGCATCTTCAAGCCAAGTTACCAGAGATGCACGTACTTTTTCAAGATGCTTCTCTGTTTCATCAGCAGCACCCTCACTCAAGTCTTTCAAGACAGCTTTCACTTTCTTTTGGTAAGCGTTAGCCCGTTTAGCAGCTTCTTTTGTTGCTTCATCTTGCAAATCCTTCAACTTCGCCAAATCATTTTTAGCGGCAGATTTTGCACTATCTAAAGCATTCTTCATGCCCCACTCAATCTCAGCTAAGTGATGTTCACTCAATTTTTTTGCAGCCTCTAGCAAAGTATGTGAATAATCAAATAATTCTTTGGCTTTTTCACGTTGCCATTTTTGCAGTTCTTGTGCATCCATTTTTTAACTCCTATCAATATGGGGTTTATCAAATCTCTCATATCCACTCTATACCGAAATTGGCAGACTGCCAATTCCTTCTAATTTATGGCATTAAAATGACAATACCATGGAAAAACACAGTATTTATGAGGCCATTGGGGGCATCGATAAGGTAGATGAATTGGTCGATCGTTTCTATGATCTCATGGCACTAGAACCCCAGTTTGCCGAGCTTCAGGCTATCCACCCCCCAGACTCAACCAGCTCTCGAGAAAAGCTTAAGTTCTTCCTCACAGGCTGGATGGGCGGACCTGACATTTATTCACCCAAATATGGGCACCCTATGCTGCGTGCTCGTCATCTGCATTTTAAGATTGGCATCCTAGATCGCAACCAATGGCTAGCATGCATGTATCGTGCACTTGAAGAATGTGGCATTGACGGCAATATTGCTAAACAACTAGAAGAATCCCTCTTCAATACTGCCGATTGGATGAGAAATCAGCCCAACTAAATTTTGTAGTTTTATCCTGATGATTATTAGGGGTTTAGTTTAAGCAAGCACTTTTTTTTGACTTCGATACACTTTAGCTTGAATTCAATTTAGAGAAATAAGCAATGATCGAAAGCGCCCTGCAATTATTAAGTGACCCCAATGCTTGGATCGCTTTTTTAACACTCTCTGCCCTGGAAATTGTTCTGGGGATAGACAACATTATTTTTATTAGCGTCATTGCCAATAGACTGCCAGTAGAAATTCGGGAAAAAGTACGGCGCTTTGGCCTGTTCTTTGCTTTAGCCACCCGCATCTTGTTATTACTCAGCCTGACGTGGGTAATGAGTCTTACCACCCCACTCTTCACATTGTTAGATCATTCTATTAGCGGTCGTGATCTCATCCTATTGCTGGGTGGATTCTTTTTAATCTGGAAAGCATCGAAAGAAATCTACGTTGAAGTAGAAGTGGGCGAACACGATGTACAAATTGAAAATGTCGATAGCGATAGGGTCAAAAAGTCGATTCCCGCTCTATTTCTTAGCTCTGTATTACAAATCAGCTTACTCGATATTATCTTCTCGCTCGACAGCGTGATTACGGCAGTAGGTATGGTCGATGAAATCAGCGTCATGATTGCGGCTGTGATTGCTTCGATTCTCATTATGCTGATTGCTGCCAAGCCGATTGGCGACTTTGTGCAACGTCACCCTTCTATCAAGGTCTTAGCCCTCTCCTTCTTAACAGTAGTTGGCGTGGTACTGATTGCAGAAGGTATGGGTATGCATATTCCTAAGGGCTACGTATATGTTGCGATGGGATTCTCACTCACCGTAGAGTTACTGAATATTCGCTCGCGTGAGAAGAAAAAACTCAAGAAAAGTCATTAGTACTGGGGCTACCTAAAGAGCTTGAGCACAAGCATGGCCACTTGCCCAGGCCCACTGGAAATTGTGACCCCCTAAGTGCCCGGTGACATCAACACATTCGCCAATGAAATATAAACCTGGATGTTGGCGCGACATCATCGTTTGCCCATCTAAGTCTTTTGTATCTACACCGCCTAACATGACCTCAGCCTTTTTCCAACCCAAAGTTCCGGCCGGCTTCACAGCCCAATTGGTGATGAGCTCTTTGAGGGCCTGACGATCTTTCTTGGATACCTCGGCCCACTGACGCCCCAGCAGATTTCTTTGTTCTGCAAAAGCTTTAGCAAGCCTTTGGGGTAAAACTGAAGCCAATATGGTTTCTGTCAGCTTAAGACGATTGTCTTCATTGTTAAATAAGGTATCGCAGCTAAAGCCACCTGGTCGCTCAATGGCACCTAACCAATCAATATGGATAGGCTCACCCTCAAGCCAATAACTACTGGCTTGTAGTACCGCAGGTCCAGATAAACCTTTGTGGGTCAGCAACACATCTTCATTAAAGCGACACGCACCATAACGATAACCTTTAGAGCCAGATGCGATCCGGACTGGAACGCTCAGACCAGCAAGCTCATTCAGATTACCAAAGGTCTCTGCAGTAAATGAGAGCGGCACTAATGCCGGCCTAGGATCAACCACCTCAAGACCAAACTGTTTTGCAATATCAAGAGAGTAAGCAGTTGCGCCAATTGCGGGAACAGGCAAGCCGCCCGTCGCCATGACTACAGAATGGGTTTTCTCTACACCCTCGCTGGTATGAATGAGCCAATGCTCACCCTCTTTTGTAACAGCTGCTACTACTACGGGATTACGGATTACGACTTTTCCTGTGGCACATTCAGCGAACAACATCTCGATAATCTGCTTGGCAGAATCGTCGCAAAATAATTGCCCTTGATGTTTCTCATGGTAGTGAATGCCGTGAGCAGTCACAAGTTTGATGAATTCTTTTGAGGGATATTTTGCTAAGGCACTCTTCACAAAATGAGGATTGAGCGAGAGAAAATTAGCAGGGCTGCTATGGACATTAGTAAAGTTGCAACGCCCTCCACCGCTAATACGGATCTTTTCACCTAAAACTGTTGCATGATCTAAAACGAGCACTTTTTTGCCAAGCTGACCAGCTACACCAGCACAAAACAGACCAGCTGCACCGCCACCGATAACGATGGCATCCCAAGCCTTCGTCATGATTTATTCAAAGCGATCAATGATCTCAGAAGAGATATTGAGTTTTTTCATGTGTAGCTTGGTATAGGCCTGACGAAAATTCTTGGTCATTGAAATCATGACAGAGGCAGTCCATGCAAAAGAAAACATCCCCGAGAAGGCAATGATGACTGCCAGCATTTTCCAGCCATCTGGCAGAATATCTTCCATGAAACCCATCGCGGTATAGGTGCTGCCACTAAACAAAATGCTTTGCCCTAAAGTAGGCACTAATTTAAATACAAACAGTGCGATACCCCAAATGAAAATTTCTGTAATGTGGGTGAGGAATAAACAAAATACACTAATGTAAAAGCAGGCAGCAACCGTAGAATATTTTTTCTCAGCTAAATACAGAAAAGTTTTGACTTCATAGCGCTTAGCAATCTGTAGTAACAAAACACCATGAAATACCATCACCACCAATAGCATGAATCCACCTAAGAGGTAGCCAGGTAGGTCTAAATTGCTAGCAATGCTAGTTTGTGCAGGGTTCATAAATGAATTCAATTGTCTTTAAGCTATTTTACTTTGGCCGACAATGGCTTTAGGCCAATTGATACCAGTCTTGAATGATCTTCCAAGCTTCTTGGGCAGTCTCGACAAAATGAATTGCCTTCATATCCTCTTGATCAATCACCCCAAACTGTACCATTCCCTTAAAGTTCACCATCTCATTCCAAAAAGCTTTGCCGACTAATATGACTGGGATGCTAACTACCTTTTTAGTTTGTATCAAAGTTAACACCTCAAATAGCTCATCAAAAGACCCAAAGCCACCAGGATAAGCAACGATGGCCCTAGCTCGCAACATGAAGTGCATCTTACGTAATGCAAAGTAATGAAAACGGAAACTTAAGCCTGGACTGATATAAGGATTCGGGTGCTGCTCTCTTGGCAAACTAATATTAAAACCAATCGTTTGATCACCCGCTTCAAATGCACCACGATTAGCCGCCTCCATAATTCCCGGGCCGCCGCCAGTACAAATATGTAGCTTGTTAGAACTCTGTTGTTGAGTCGCGTTGTAATGCGCTACTAAAGCCCCGAAGTCTCTAGCAGACTCGTAATACTGACTATGGAGCAATGCTTTCTTGGCAGACTCCAACTCTGTAGGCGTCTTGGCATCCTTGATGAATACTTCTGCATGCTCTCGACTGACAAAACGGGTAGAACCAAATACTGTAATCGTATGGTCTATGCCATGTTCTTTTAGCAGCATCTCAGGCTTGAGTAATTCCAATTCAAAGCGAATACCGATCGTTTCCCTGCGAGACAAAAATGCTTCATCGTCAAAAGCAAACTTATAAGAATCAACGGAATCTTCTTCAGACGTCTGACTCTTGTGAAGATTTAAAAACTCAGTAATGGTTTGAGTATTATTAATGGGAAGCTTTGGACTCATATTGCTACCTTAAAACATCTATGTGAAATCATCTTATCCTTTGTGCTGCCCCACTCAATATTCTCAGTATTAATACCTAGTTTAACCAGGAGAATCAGCCACCAGGGCTTGCGAGGATTTACTGAGGCTCTAAGTAGAGTTAATATTGACAGAATTTAAACCAAACCGAGGGAAAATCCATGAGCAACCGTTCAATCATCATTATGGTACTTGTATTAGTTGGTGCCACAGCCTACTTACTCCTCAAGGGCGATGGCAATATTGATATGGGCGGCGAAAAGCATGGTGCTGAAGCAGTTCATATTGAAGATGCTAAAAAAGATGCTCCTGCAGCAGCTCCGGCTGCACCAGCAGCAGCCCCTGCAGCTGACGCGAAGAAGTAATTCTTCAATAGCAAATGAAACCGCGGTTCGCCGCGGTTTTTTTATACTTACTGAATGAACAAAGTTCTTTTCTTCCTCGCAATACTGTGGATTTCACAATCTAGCCATAGCCAACCCTCTGGCCAGTCCTATCGCCCCATGAAAACTATTGATCCCTCCATGATTTCCTCGTTTGCGCCTACAGGCACTCTACGTGTTGGCATTAACTTAGGTAACCCTATTTTGGCCAATGAAAATCCTGTGACCCATCAAGCCCAGGGAGTGACGGTTGATATCGCCCAAGAAATCGGGAAGCGTATTGGCCTACCAGTCAAACTCATTCCATTCAAAACAGCAGGCAATACAGTGGATGCCGTGAAGACTGGGGAGATTGATTTAGTGTTCGTAGCAATTGATCCCGTCAGAGGCGCTGATATTAGCTATACGCCAGCCTATATCCAGATAGAAGGTGCTTACATGGTCAAAGCTAATTCATCCATTAAGACAAATGAACAAGTTGACGTAGCTGGTAATGAAATCGTAGTTGGCAAAGGGAGCGCCTATGACCTCTACCTCACACGAGAAATCAAACATGCCACTCTTCTACGAGCTCCAAGCTCACAAGCAGTCGTGGATGACTTTATGTCAGGCAAAGGTAATGTGGCAGCAGGCGTAAAACAGCAGCTAGAGAGTGATGCCAAGCGCTATGAGGGATTGCGGATGTTGCCAGGTCGCTTTATGGCAATCAATCAAGCCATTGGTATTCCGAAGGCAAGATCCCAATACGAACTGACCACTGCATATTTAAGCGATGTGATTACTCAGCTCAAACAATCCGGCTTTGTGGCACAAGCATTGCAACGTCATCAGATTGAAGGCGCTAAGGTAGCGGACTAAGCTTACCCAATAAAGTAGCTCTATTAGCTAAATTCCAATCATTCAGAGCGATACTATTGGTATGACCTTAGCACCTAGCAAGCTCGATATCCTCCAAGCGCTGAGCCCACTCGGCCCACTCATGTGTCTCAAGCGTGAGCCTGCTGAGCACAAGGGTCATGCTGGTAAAGCCGTCTTGATCGGCGGTGCACCTGGAATGGCAGGCGCCCTCCTCCTTGCCGGAAATGCTTGCCTTCATCTTGGTGCTGGCTGGACCATATTAGAAATGCTTGATCCTGCGTCTGCACGCGCTGATAGCAATCAACCTGAACTCATGATTCGCCTGGCTAACAATGAACCTAGCGAGGTATTAAATCAAAACCAACCTGATGTCATTGCGATCGGACCTGGGCTTGGTAATTCTGCATTAGCGATTAAATGGCTCAAGGCTTGCCTGGCTTATCCCAAGGTTCCGTTGATTATTGATGCAGATGCACTCAATCTGATTGCAGACTCAACTGAGTTACTCAGTGCACTTCAACTACGCAATCAACAATTTCCAGGTCAAAGTATTCTGACTCCTCATCCAGGTGAAGCGGCCCAGTTATTAAAATCTTCATCCGCAGAAATTCAAGGCGATCGCTTCAGCTCGCTTCATCAATTAGTTCAGTTAACTCAGTCTATGGTTGTTCTCAAAGGTCAACACACCTTAATTGCGGGACCCCAACACTCTGCAGTTCAATGTGAAGCCGGTAATCCCGGTATGGGCACCGGTGGCATGGGTGATGTATTGACCGGCAGCATTACAGCAATCGCTGCTCAAGGGGTGCATCACCATCTGAATCTTTGGGACTCTAGCTGTATCGCTGTTCAGCTCCATGCTTGCGCTGCCGATAGCCTTGTACAAAAAGGGGTTGGCCCAATAGGATTAACTCCTTCTGAAGTAATTATAGAGATGAGAAGTCTCCTGAATAAACTGTTATAAAACCGTATGCAATCCACTAGCGCAGAACATCACCACCGACGTTACCTCTATGGCATTTTGATGGCCGGAGTGGGCTCCATGCTCTTTTCCGGTAAAGCTGTATTGGTAAAGCTGGCTTTTGGTTATGGGGCCAATGCAGAAACTTTATTAGCATTACGTATGCTGATGGCACTTCCAATGTTTTGGAGCGTCTACTGGTGGGAGTCTCGCAGAAAACCAATGAGCCCGATTACTTGGCAAGACCGTGGCAAATTATTTTTCCTCGGTTTCTTAGGATACTTTTTATCTAGCTATATTGATTTCTTGGGACTGCAATATATCTCCGTTGGATTAGAGCGCATTGTTCTCTACCTGACACCAACGATTGTTTTACTCATTTCCTACTTTGCTTTAAATAAGCACATTTCAAGAATGCAGTGGTATGCCCTTGTGGTGGGATACCTTGGGGTATTTGTCGTCTTTATTCAAGATGCGAGCTCGACAGGCATTCATGCATGGCTCGGAATGATATTGGTCTTTGGCAGCGCATGCAGTTATGCCATCTATATGATTGGCTCTGGCGAAATGGTCAAGCGCATTGGTAGTGTGCGCCTAGTAGTCTACGCAAGCACGGCGTCTGCAGTATTTAGCGTGATTCAATCCTCACTGTATAACCCTAGCGCTGTGTTTGAACAGGCTGCACAGATTTACTGGCTCAGCCTTCTCAATGCAGGATTATGTACAGTAATTCCCATGTTCCTCGTGATGATTGCGATCAATCGCATAGGCTCACCACTCGTTGCACAGGCCGGCATCCTCGGTCCTGTCTCCACTATTTTCTTGGGTTACTTTATTTTGTCTGAGCCAATTACTTTGATGCAGATTGGCGGAATGGTGCTGGTGATTGCTGCTATGTGGTTATTAGTACGTAACGATGCCCCAAGAAAAAAGTCATCTGACTCTAAAACATCCGATGACTTTAATGAAGTGGAGCCCCTCAACTAAGAGCTTAGAAACTACTAAGCTGCTGGTTCTGTAGCTTTAGCTCTTTTCTTAGACTTCTTCTTGGTTTTTTTCTCGGCTTTCTTTTCTTTTTTAGTCTTCTTTGCGACCGCTTTATCCGTTGGTGCTACATCTGGAGCAGCAGTAGGCGCTGAAGTAGGAGCAGCAGCCGTGGAAGAATCGGCAGCCATCGCGGAGATGGAAGATAACCCAATCGCTGCTGAAACAAGGGTGGCCAAACTAAAGCGAGCAATACGAGAAATCATGCGATTCTCCAAGAAGGTTATCAATCATTTAAAAAGGCCATCATCAGACGGCCTTTTTGTTTTACTAAATCGCCTTATGCAGGCTGCGCTTCTGCCTCAGTAATTTTTTCTAGGGCGGCAGCTAAGTGACCAACAGTACGGTCAACATGAGCCAGCTTTTCTAAACCAAATAAACCTAGACGGAATGTACGGAAATCTGATCTTTCATCACACTGAAGTGGCACACCTGCAGCAGTTTGCATGCCTAGCGCAATAAATTTCTTGCCAGACTGAATATCTGGATCCTTGGTGTAGCTCACGACTACGCAAGGGGCTTGGAAGCCTTTCGCAGAAACTGAGTGATAGCCTTTGGATACTAGCAATTCACGAACTTTGGTACCAAGCTCTACTTGTTTTGTTTTTAAAGCAGCAAAGCCAAGAGATTGTGTTTCTTTCATGACACCGCGCAAGATCTTGAGTGCATCGGTAGGCATAGTGGTGTGATACACATGGCCGCCCTTTTCATAGGCTTCCATGATTTGTAACCACTTTTTCAAGTCCATTGAAAAACTACTGCTTTGAGTAGTATCAATACGCTCACGAGCTCTTTCGCCTAAAGCGATTAAGGCGCAGCATGGCGAGCTGCTCCAACCTTTTTGTGGCGCTGTAATCAAGACGTCCACATTACAAGCTTTCATATCAACCCACATTGCACCAGAGGCAATGCAATCTAATACAAATAAACCATTTACAGAGCGCACTGCTTCACCAACTGCTTTGAGGTAATCATCTGGCAAGATGATGCCGGCAGAAGTTTCAACGTGAGGAGCAAAAACTACGGCTGGCTTTTCTTTCTTAATAAAAGCCACTACTTCCTCAATCGGTGCAGGGGCAAATACACCCTGTGCAGAATCTTCTAATTGACGACCTTTGATAACAGATACATTGTCAGCGATATGGTCCAAGTCAAAAATTTGGGTCCAACGATAGCTAAACCAGCCATTGCGCAACACTAAACACTTCTGTTTATTGGCAAATTGACGAGCAACTGCTTCCATGCCGAAAGTACCGCTACCAGGAACGATCACTGCGGAGCTGGCGTTATAAGCATCCTTGAGGACACTAGAAATATCGACCATTACACGTTTAAATTCTTCAGACATATGATTTAAAGAGCGATCGGTGTAAACAACCGAAAACTCTAACAATCCATCTGGATCAACATTGGGAAGTAAGCCTGGCATAGTAATTTCCTAGGGATTTCTGTGATTAGCCCTAAATGATACCGATTTAAGCATTTATTGCACTGCAATCTTGTTTTCTTTGATCAATTTGGCCCATTTTGACTGGTCTAGACGTAAAAACGCAGCAAATTCCTCGGCACTACCACTGGCAGGGTCACTTCCCCGCTCCAACATAGCCTTCCGAATTCTCTCCTGAGCTAAAACAAACATCACGGTTTGGTTGATCTTTTGCACCACCGATTTTGGTGTATTGGCAGGCGCGAACAATCCAAACCAACCTACTGCGCTATAGCCTGGTAGACCAGATTCGGCAACAGTAGGAATATTCGGCAAGGCTTCCGATCGCTTTGCACCCGTTTGCGCTAAAGCTAGTAACTTTCCAGATTCAATTTGTGGCATCACAGTTTGTGCAGGCGCAAACATTAAATCAATATGCCCTGCTAATAAATCCGTTAAAGCCTGCCCAGTTCCTTTGTATGGAACATGTAGTAATGTCACGCCAGCCATTGAAGCAAATAACTCACCTGCTAGGTGCGATGCCGAACCTGGTCCTGAAGAGCCATAACGAACTTTTCCAGGATTGGATTTTGCATATGCAATTAAAGCCTTGATTGAAGTCACATTCAATCCAGGGTTAGTAGTAACAACATAGGGCGAAGCCGATACAAGCGCTACTGGAGAAAACTGTGCAATATTTTTTTCTGTGACGGCAGCAGTTGAGCCCATCAATAAGGTGTAGCCATCTGCTGGAGACTGGGCAACCAGGTCAGCACCAATGAAGCCGCTTGCACCTGGACGATTTTCAATCACGATAGATTGCTTCCATAATTCTCCGACTGTGGGAGCAATCAAACGAATTAATGTATCTGCGCCGCCGCCAGGTGGAAACGGCACGATGACTTTAATTGACTTCGAGGGATAAACATCGGCTGCGCTAACAAATGATGACACAAGAGTAGTACAACACAAAAGTACCAACATCAGAGGCAATGCTCGCTTCATAATGCTCTATTCAATAATCGTTGTGCGTAACGTAGAAATACCATCGATGGCGCACTCTACTACGTCACCGGGCTTTAAATAGAGATCTTCTGCATTTTCTTTGCCAACAGCAACACCGCCAGGTGCGCCCGTAGAAAACATGTCCCCTGCTTCAATGGGAATAAAGCGCGAGAAGTGCTCCAAAATATCTGAGATCTTCCAAATCTGATCCACTGTATTGACGCGCATCCGCTCTTGTCCATTAACCGAACAGGTCATCCACAAGTTATAAACATCGGGAATCTCATCGATCGTGACAATTTCTGGCCCAAGAGGACCAAAGCCTGGAATATTCTTACCTGTCCAAAAACGCGAACCAGATGCTACTTCACGTAATTGCAAATCGCGGCAAGTCAAATCATTCAAGATGGTGACACCCGCTACGTAATCCATAGCCTCAGCTTTTTTTGCCCCTAGGGCTCTTTTGCCAATCACAAAGACTAACTCAGGCTCGTAATCCAAGCGAGTAATTCCCTTTGGGCGCACTACTTTGGCTTCGTGACCAGATAAACAGGAATTAAGCTTAATAAATGAAGTGGGCTCTTGAGGAATTTCTTTAATCAAGTTAGTGCGCTTGAGCTCTTCTAAGTGTGTGCGATAGTTTTTACCAACACAGAGAAACTTTTCTGCATCGGTAATCGGGGGTAGGTAAGTAATTGTTTTTGGATTAATGAATAGGGATGAGGAATCACTTGCAGCAACTACCCAAGACTTAGCCTGCTCCATCACCTTGCTACCAGCCTGCAAGAAGGCCTTCATATCGCCTGGGAAATCCGCAATTCCTAACTTTTTAGCAACATCGACAAATGGCAGAATTTGATCTCCAGAGGGATTTGGCAAGCGAGCACCGATTTCAGGATGATTTGAACCAGCGCGAGTAAAGGTAATGAGTCTCATGTTGTCTTTAAATGAAATTATTTAGATGGAGTATTAATGGTTAAAGTTGATACCATACTATAAAAATCATCGGAGACAAGCATGAAGATTCAGCAGTGTTTTTGTGGCGTCATTGCCTTTCTAGCGTTGCACTGTTCAATAGGTATGGCACAAGAATACCCAAATAAACCAATCAAGGTTGTGATTCCTTATGCTCCAGGCGGCCCGTCTGATATTTTCGGTAGGCTGCTCTTCCAAAAAATTACTGAAAATACTGGTTACACATTCTTTATCGAAAATAAGCCTGGAGCAAGTGCCAACATTGGCATTCAATATGTTGCCAAGTCCAATCCTGATGGCTACACACTTCTTCTTAGTAGTAGTGCATTTGTGATTAATCCTTCTCTTATTGCAAATTCTGGATATGATGCAAGTCGTGACTTTGCGGCAATTTCATTGCCAGCAAGCTCACCTAATATCATCGTTGTTAATCCCACATTCCCCGCCAAAAATTTCAAGGAATTTTTGGCCTTAATCAAACAAAACCCAGGCAAGTATGACTATTCATCGCCTGGAGCTGGCACAAGTCCACAACTGACAGCCGAGTTGCTAAAGCTAAAGGCCAATTTAGACATTAAACACATTGCTTATAACGGTGGTGGGCCAGCACTTCAAGCAGTCTTGAGTAATGATGCACCCATTGGTTTTGCAGTGTTACCGCCAACTGTCCAGCAAATTTCAGGAGGCAAGGTGCTTGGCTTAGCAGTAACCAGTTCAGCAAGATATCCTTCCCTACCAGATATCCCTACAGTTGCAGAATCTGGACTACCCGAATTTGAAGGGGAAACCATTCAGTTTTTGATGGCGCCTGCAGGAACCCCAAAATCAATCATTCAAAAACTTCATCAGGAAATTACCAAGGTCCTCGGTAATCAAGAGATGCGCAATAAACTATCCGGCATGGGCTTTATTGTCAGCCTCAGAACTCCAGAGCAATCAGAACAAAAGATTAAGCTCGAAGTTGAAAAATGGGCTCAGGTCATTAAGGCAAATAAAATTCAAGCAGACTAATGAAAGCATGATTAATTGGCTGTAATTCCTGCAGCCTTCACTACTAACTCATTCTTTTTTAACTCACTAGCCATAAAGTTTTTAAATTGCTCGGGGGTGCCCCCTATGATCACCGTACCCTCAGCGGAGAATATTTCGACAACTTCTTTATTGGCTAATCCGACATTCACCGCTTGATTTAATTGCTGAATAATTTTTTGCCCAGTACCAGCAGGGGCGAGGATTCCATACCAAGTACCAGCATCTACTCCACTTACCCCAGCCTGCACGAGGGTTGGAACTTCTGGCAATAGCGCAGATCTATTTTTAGAGCTTACCGCTAGTGCTCTTAGCTTGCCAGACTTAATAAATGGTGCAGATGTGCTCACCGTATCAAACAAGACATCAATCTCCCCGCCAAGCAAGGCAGTTAATGCAGGATTGGTTCCCTTAAATGGGATATGGGTCATATCTATTTTCGTCGCCATCTTAAAGGACTCGCCGGCAAGATGCGCTGCGCTGCCATTCCCAAAGGATCCATAATTCATTCTGCCCTTGGCATCCGATCCGGCTCTCAATAAATCAGCAACAGAATATATTTTTGAATCTGCATTAACTACCAACACTAAGGGTTGAGCAGATATCAGTATCACTGGCTCAAAACCTTTTACTGGGTCATACGGCAAATTAGGATAAGTAAATGGGCTAACCGTTAAGGGCCCAGCTGCACTAAACAATAAGGTGTAGCCATCTGGCGAAGCTTTGGAGACAAAGTCCTGACCAATCGTGCCACCAGCACCCGCTTTATTCTCAACAAGAACAGGTTGATTCAGGCTTGAGGAAAGTATCTTGGCAATCAGCCTCGCCGTAATATCAGTGCCACCGCCAGGCGCGTACGGAACCACTAGCTTAATTGGTCTATTTGGGTAGGGTTGAGCCCATGTTGAGACAATCCCAAGAACCATTAAGGTCAGTAGAAAAACAGAATGCAGGAATTTTTTCTTCATCACAGTTCTCGCCTTCTTTGTGGAGTTAGAAATGCATACTAGTCAGAGCCTAACTTCAATGTACTTGGCTGACGTTTCTCAACTGCATTTTTTAATAAGGCTGCCATACGATAAATGCCGTGTGCAAATTTTCCATAGGGCATAGTTAAAAATAAGCCCATCACAAATCCCAAATGAATGATCAGCAAATAAGACATCAAGGCACTTTCTCGGAGCACTAGTAAGAGTAGGCCAGATAAGCTAATCAAAAACAGCAGTAAAATAAAAGCTCTGTCCATCGGCTTTTGGCGTGCATCACCATGAAGGGGATTGCGACGTAGATTTAAAAAGAGTAGTCCAATTGGGCCAATCAAAAGACCCAGTCCGCCAACCGTACCAAGAATCACTGGCAGACTATTAAACGCATAAGGAGCGTCTAGTTTCAGAACATAGTGGTATAGCGTTGCAACACTAGTAGATGCAAAACAGAGCATGAAGCCATAAAAGGTAAAGTGGTGATAACGCTTTCGCCAAAGCGTGAAACCATCATCCTCATTATTACAACCCTCCCCGTGTCCGCCATCTAGGTATTTCATTATCAAGGCGTCATGAGCTGATTCACCAATAGCAGCAATTGAAGCACCAGTCTTAGAAATATTGCGCCAGAAGTTATAAAAACCAATCCCTAGCGCAAGTATAGAAAAGGAAAATACGGCACCAAAGATTAAAACCAATACATTGTGAGGAAAGACGGCATAAAAGTTTCCATCTAAGGTTACGTTTGAATTTTCTCTGAGCGCTGTTGATAGCCACAAAAAGAAAGCCAAAGCCAAGGAGCAGGCAAGCGCAACAATGACACCATTATTTTTATAAAGCCTACCGAATGATTTGGGCCAAGCATATTCAACATAGGTTTCTTGGCGAACAGCTGCCATAGCCTGCGGGACATTTACGGCAAATTCATTCGGAGGAGCATATTGGCATGAATGCAGGCAAGCACCACAGTTATGACAAAGATTTGCCAAATAATTAATATCTGCCTTATTAAATTGCAAACGCCTTGTCATAGCGGGAAACACTGCACAGAAACCCTCGCAATACCTACAAGCATTACAGATTGTCATGATGCGATCAACTTCACCCTCCTGATCGCTCATGCCAGTTCGCCTGGCCTCCTGAATTAAGTCATTTAACTGTTGCATCTTGATTCATTCCCTGCTGCAGAGGCGGCATTTCTACCAGCTATTCGACCAAAAGCAGTCCCTATGGCCATCCCAATACCAGCCGTGTAACCTTTGCCTAAAATATTTCCTGCCATCATTTCTCCAGCCACAAATAAATTGTTGCTGCGAGTGCCATTCAAAAATATCGCGGATGTCTCATCGGTTTTGAGACCAAGATAGGTAAACGTAACACCGGGTCGCAAAGGGTAACCATAAAATGGGGGCACTTCAATCGTGGTAGCCCAATGTGTTTTTTCAGGGGCTATACCTTCGGTATGGCAATTATCCAAAGTCGTATGGTCAAACTCGCCGGGTTTACAAGCCGCGTTAAATTCTTGTACCGTATTTTTTAACACCTCAGCGTCCAAACCAAGCTTAGAAGCTAACTCATCCAGACTATGAGATTCATTGCCGGAAAATACTGGGGGCATAAAGCGACCAATCGATTTCGAGTCAATAATCGAATAAGCAATTTGATCAGGCTGTTGGGCTACTAACCTACCCCAAATTGCATAACGCTTAGGCCAAAAATCTTCACCCTCGTCATAAAAACGCTTGGCATGCTTGTTTACAACGATACCGAGAGAAACACAATCAATGCGGGTGCAAATACCGCCATCATAAAGTGGCGACCGCGCATCAATTGCTGCCATATGTGCCTGAGTGGGATCTCCAACCTGATCCGCGCCAGCGGCAATCATGTGTTTTAGAAGAACCCCTTTATTGAAGGTGGTTCCGCGGATTAAAAAATTATCCGCCGGACTTGCGCCATGCTCGTCAATGCCCCATGCTTCTCGCTGCCATTCAATATTAGATTCAAAACCACCTGCAGCAAGTACGCAACTTTTTGCTGCAATTCTTCGACCGTCCTTAAGATGGGCTGCAACAAATTGTTTATCTGAAAGCTCAATTGAAGTAACCTCAGAGTCATATTGAATATCAATACCAGCCTTTTCAGCGCTTCGGTAGTAGGCGTTTACCAATGCCTTGCCACCACCCATAAAAAATGCGTTAGTTCTAGATAAGTGCAAAGTACCAGAAAGAGGAGCCTGAAAATGCACTCCATATTTTTGCATCCAAGTACGACAAGTTGCAGATTCACGAATGGCAATCCTCGCTAGAGGCTCATTGGTTAAGCCACCAGTTACTTTGAGCAAATCCTGCCAATATTCATCTTCAGGATAGGATTCCAATAAAACATCTTGAGGCTCTTCATGCATACAACGGATGTTTCGAGTGTGTGAAGAGTTGCCACCACGCCATTCCTTGGGGGCAGACTCAAGCAATGTCACAGACGCCCCAGACTCTCTTGCCATTAACGCTGCACATAAGGCAGCATTACCTCCGCCAATTACTAGTACGTCGGTCAAAATAAACCTTTTTATTTACTGTTGATGTACGAAAAGTAACTTTACTATAGAATTTGCTACAACATCATCGAGCCCTAAAAGCACTCTCCCATTTAAAACCTAAAGGTCTGCAATGCCTGAAAATCAAAAATCCCTTGTGCTTCGCGGCCTTTACCCTGCAACGATTACACCCTTCAAAGCCGACCTGAGCGTAGACTATGAAGCCTTAGCCCGCCACCTTAAAGAGACCGCTCATACACCTGGGGTCAAGGGGCTTGCAGTAAATGCTGGGCTCGCAGAAATCCTACAACTTTCAGATGATGAGAAAAGGAAAGTACTGCATTTAGCTCGAGAAATTTTGCTCCCCGGACAAATATTGATTAGCGGAATTGAAGGAAGAGGACCTGCAGCCGTTAAAGATGGTCTTCTAGCAAAAGAAGCTGGGGCAGATGCACTATTAGTACTCAATCCATTTGATGCGCGCCCATATCGTAGACTGGCTCAAAACCCTGCATCAGCTTATCAATTCTTCAAAATGTTGGATGAGCAGGTTGATTTGCCAATGATTGTTTTTCAATACCCCGATCCATCTGGCTGCGCTTACTCACTAGAATCTTTGGTCAAAATTTCTACCATTCGAAATGTGGTTGCTGTGAAAGCCGCCTGCGGAACAGTGACTCGTTATGTGCAAATTTGGGAAGCATTGCACGACAAACTCACTGTCTTAGCCGCACTTGATTCACCTCCACTGCTAGGAATGCTGCTGCATGGCGTTCATGGAGCGTTAATTGGTATCAGCGTTATAGACACGCCAAAGTGGGTTGAGTTAATTGATGCCGCAATGAATGGCGACGCCGTTAAAGCACAAAAAATTCACCGTGATTTTTGTATTCCAATCATGGATGGAGTCTTTGAAAACCAAGAGCCAAGCTCTCCCACCAGTGAAGTGGCTTGCGTTAAAGAAGCTTTAGTACAGCTTGGGCAAATTCCTAACTCTCTCGTGAGACCGCCAGCAGTAGATGTCACTGAGAGTCACCGCGCGCATGTTAAGCGCGGTTTAATTGCTTCCGGCTTATTAAAAGGCTAAGCAGCATTTCCTTTTGGGCTGGTGGTTTTAGAGGAAACCCAAATCCCAGCCACAATCAAGGCAAACGCCAAGCCATGAAATAACTGTGGGGGCTCACCTAACATGGCTGCAGATAAGATGGCAGTAAACAGCGGAATAAAGTTTGCAAAGAAAGCGGCTACGGTAGGACCCGCTCCACTGACACCCATACCCCAGCAACGGTAAGCAATGAGCGAGGGTCCAACAGCGACAAACAGAATCAAAGAGCCAGTCCATAGATTGAGATCAAGATAAGCATGCCCAGTGGCAATCTCAAAGCCATCAAACAGTCCGGTCCATAACAGGCCTACCAAAACTTGCGCCATCAAGAAATCTGCCCAAGGCCATTGACGTTCCGAGCTTGAACCAGGCTTACTAAGCATCCAGCTATAAGTAGCCCATAAGAAGGTAGCTAGCATAATGAAGAGATCGCCGATAACCAATTGCATCTCCAGCAAGGTGGATGGCTCACCCCTCGTTAATACAATCGCTACCCCAAGCAAAGAAACGATGGCACCAATCAATTGCAGTAGATTTGGCTTCACTTGGTAAAACACAGCACCAATAAACAGCATCCAAATTGGCATACTGGCACCAATTAAGGTGACATTGATTGCGGTAGAAGTTTGTAACGCTAGATATAAAAGAACGTTATAGCTACCTACCCCAAAGAGACCTAAGAGCACAAAACGCTTCTTGTTCTGCCATAAATCACTTCCCGGTTTAAAGACACGCCAACCCAAAGGTAGTAAGAGTAAAGCGGCTAGACCCCAACGCACCGTACTCAAGGTAATCGGCGAAACACTGCCCACCAATAAGCGCCCAGCTATCGCATTTCCAGCCCATAAGGCTGTCGCGATCAACAGATAAGTAGCAGTAGCAAAGGTCAGTTTAGGCATGCAATCGTGAGGGATGGATAGCCATTAAAGGCGCTCTGAATAGTTATACCCTAGCATTGTAGAAACAAATCCTCGGTATTGCTAAGATAGAGCTTAATTAGATAAATGCTAATCCAAAAGAGCAATCAATAAGGGTTCACAGTGCCAATCATTACCAATATCGAAGACTTACGGGTTCTTCACCAAAAACGTACCCCCAAGATGTTTTATGACTATGCAGATTCAGGGTCTTGGACAGAGTCTACCTATCGTGCGAACGAATCTGATTTTCAGAAAATCAGATTACGTCAACGTGTCGCAGTCAATATGACCAATCGCACCACCAAAACAACGATGGTGGGTGAAGAGGTAGCAATGCCAGTAGCACTGGCACCCACTGGTTTAACTGGTATGCAACATGCAGATGGCGAAATTCTGGCAGCAAGAGCTGCTGAAAAGTTTGGTGTGCCCTTCTGCTTGTCAACGATGAGTATCTGCTCGATCGAAGATGTGGCAGAACGTACTACCAAACCTTTTTGGTTTCAGCTTTACGTCATGAAAGATCGCGGCTTTATTGAGCGCCTCATTGAGCGTGCAAAAGCAGCGAAGTGCTCCGCCCTAGTCTTAACACTCGATTTGCAAATCTTAGGTCAACGTCATAAAGATTTAAAGAACGGTTTATCTGCTCCACCAAAGCTAACGATCGCCAATATGATGAATATGGCCACGAAGCCACGCTGGTGCTTAGGAATGGCGATGACTCCGCGCAGAACATTCCGCAACATCGTCGGTCACGCTACTGGTGTAGGCAATATGTCTTCACTCTCCTCTTGGACTGCGGAGCAATTCGATCCAGGTTTGAACTGGGGCGATGTTGAATGGATCAAAAAACTCTGGGGTGGCAAGCTCATCATCAAAGGCATCTTGGATGAAGAAGATGCGCGCCTCGCAGCAAACTCAGGCGCTGATGCATTAATCGTCTCAAACCATGGCGGTCGCCAACTCGATGGTGCGATTTCGAGTATCCAAGCGCTACCCGGGATTGTGAATGCCGTAGGCAAAGATATTGAAGTCTGGATGGATGGTGGCATTCGCTCTGGCCAAGATGTTTTAAAAGCATGGGCATTGGGTGCGCGCGGTACGATGATTGGGCGCCCCTTTCTCTATGGCCTAGGCGCCATGGGTGAGGCTGGCGTGACTAAATGCCTTGAACTCATCCACAATGAGTTAGATATCACTATGGCATTTACAGGTCATCGTGATATTCAGGATGTGACTAAAGACATTTTGTATCCAGGAACTTTCTAAATTTCTTATCTCCTTAACCACCCCGCTTTAGTCTTTGGGATTGCATTTCTGTGCTTCGCTTTATCTGTTCTTTTTGGTAACGCAGTACTGAGTCGCTTTCGCACGAAAGACACCGAAACCTCAGAAGACCTCGGCGTCATTCAAACGGCAACCCTGACCTTACTGGCACTCATTATTGGCTTTACTTTCTCAATGGCGATTGACCGGCATGACAATCGAGAGACTCTCGAAGAAGGTGAAGCCAATGCTATTGGTACTGAATATCTCAGGGCGGGTCTTCTACCGAGCAAGGCTTCCGCTAGAACCAAGGACCTCCTCAATCAATACCTTGATCAGCGCATTCTCTTCTACTCAAGACAAAGTAAAGATAAAGTTCAGGAGATACAGCAAAAGACCGATGCACTTCAGAATGCCCTCTGGGTTGAAGTGCTAGAGGTCGCTCGTTCACAGCCAAGCCCCACTATAGCCCTGGTCATTTCAGGCATGAATGATGTTTTAAATTCTCAAGGATATGTACAAGCTGCCTCGTGGAATCGAATCCCCTATCCTGCCTGGGCCCTCATGTCAGCAATTGCCATATGTGCAAACATGTTGGTTGGCTTTGGCGCCCGCAATTTTAGAAAAAATGTAGGGCTTTTCATGATCTTCCCTTTTGTGACATCGATATCTTTCTTTTTAATAGCAGATATTGATAGTCCGAGAGGTGGCGTGATCCGCATTGAACCACGCAATCTCATGACTCTGAAACAAAACTTAAATCCCAAGATGGTCATCACTAATCCATCTTCAACCAATCATTAAGCTACACCCTAAATAGGCGGTAATCATGAAACGTGTTGTTGATGTGTATAAGAACCGCGGCCGCGAGTTGGTATGGACTTACGTTATTCACCTGCAAAATGATGATGAGTTTCATCCTGGCCAACTCGATTTTGAGGTCGAAGCGCTACGCCTATCTCTGCTGGATAAAAGAGGTCTGCTGAGCGAGCTTAGCGCCAAAGTAAGGCTAAATTAACCCTGGGATACCCAGAAATAGGGGAAATTACCCATAGTCTTGTTATTGCTAATGAGAGTCATTATCATTTATGATGAATCATTACTTCAATAACGCCTTACTATGTCTAAATCACAATATCACCCTGCCTCTATCTTTCTTCACTGGTTTGTATTCCTTCTCGTCATCGCAGCATTTATTGCTATTGAATTAAAAGGTCAGTTTCCTAAAGGGAGTGAGCCCCGTGAGCTTTGTAAAACAGTTCACGGTGTGATTGGGCAGCTCATTTTTTTAGCCATGGCCCTTCGCCTCATGGTTCGCTTGGTTTATGGGGTACCTAAGCCCACCAACCCCAAACCGATATTGACTTCTTTTGCCCAAGCAATGCATTGGCTCATGTATGCCCTGCTGTTAATATCGCCTATCTTTGGCATGCTTTATTTCCAATACGGTGGCAAGGAAATCCATTTCTTTGGATTGGTATGGCCTCAGCTACTAACCCCTAATCCGGAGATGAAAAAACTCGTTGAAGGAATCCATGAGTTTTTAGGAAATTCACTTTACTTCCTGATTGGCATTCATGCTTTAGCTGGCTTGTGGCAACATTACATTATTAAGGACGACACCCTGCGTCGTATGCTCAATAAGATTAAAGCCCCCGCTTAAGGACTTTTAAAGATGAAACCGCTTTCTAAAAAAGCCAAGATGGCTGTTGGATGGACGATTTTGATGACCGTAGTAGGCACCGCTATGTTGCATCAATGGCAATTCTTTGCAATGGGTTGTGCCTCGCTTGCTTTATTACTAGTAGCTAATCACTACGACCTTCTCAAAGACCCCGAAGACAAAAAATAAACCCCACCGATAAGAGTGGGGTTTATTCAGTAGCTTCATGCGCTTACTGTCATTGCTCTAGAGCGTTGGGTAATCGGTATAACCCGCCTCTTGACCGCCATAGAAGGTAGCGCGGTTATAGGGATTCAGAGAAGCATTACTTTGGAAGCGCTCAACTAAATCTGGATTAGAGATGTAGAGACGACCGTAAGCTACTGCATCAGCCAAACCTGCTTCTAATACTTTTTCGCCCATTGCCTGATCGTAGCCACCAGCAGTGATAAATTGCCCCTGATAGGCTTTACGGAAAAGCTCTGAAGTCACTGGCGCATCCTCATTTACCTGATCTCCGCCACCAGCACTGGTAGCGCGTGGCTCAATCATATGGACATAAGCCAAGTTGTAAGTATTTAACTTCTGGATTGCTGCAGTAAATAGCGCCACTGGATCGCTATCAGCCATGTCATTAAAGGTGCCATAAGGTGAAAGACGAACGCCAACCTTATCACTGGGAAATACTTTACTGACTGCATCAATCACTTCGCCTAATAAACGCAAACGATTGTTGATTGAGCCGCCATATTGATCAGATCGTTGATTGGTTTTATCTTGCAAGAACTGATCCAATAAATAACCATTGGCAGAATGAATTTCAACCCCGTCAAAGCCTGCAAGCTTTGCATTCTGAGCGGCCGCTGTGTACTCTTTCAAAAGACGCGTAATATCATCTAAGCTCATTGCCTTGGGAGTTTCGTAGTCGTGCAACTTCCAATCAGCGCCATAAGTTTGGCCCGATGCAGCAATGGCCGAAGGAGCCTCCGGTACGCCCTGCTCTGGATGTAATGAAGAATGAGAAATGCGCCCCACATGCCACAACTGCGCGACGATAGTGCCACCTTTGGCATGCGCAGCGTCAACAATTTCTTTCCAGGCAGCCGTTTGCTCTGGCGAGTAAATACCCGGCGTTGCTGGATAACCCATTCCCAAAGGGGAGATTTGCGTTGCTTCTGTAATGATGAGGCCAGCACTCGCACGCTGCGCATAATAAATCTTTGCCAGTGGATTTGGTACATCACCTGCTACTGCGCGCATCCTTGTCAGCGGCGCCATGACCAGGCGATTCTTTAATTGAATAGAACCCAGCTTTACTGGGGTAAACATAATTTCTTTTCCGGACATTAAATACTTTCTTTATGAATAATGAAATAACAGGGGTGACTCTAACAATGTTTACTATTTCGTGCAGGACTTACTTTGACTTTTGAAGATTAATACCAAAGCGCTCCCGAATACAAGCCGATAGTGCAGCAAACTCTGCGAGGTGGGCAGTGGACGATCTTGCAACCAAAGCAATGATCCGTTTTGGCGCAGGTGCAGCCATGGCTTTGGCAACCAAATCGCTGTTATTGAGCAGACTACTTTTCACGGCCATCTCTGGTAGCAAAGCAATCCCAAAACCAGATTCAACCATTTGCAACAAGGTCAACAAGCTAGTCGCTTCCATGCCCTCATCCTTCCGAATGTCTGCTTTTTTGCATGCTTGCAAGCTATGTTCTCGCAAGCAATGCCCCTCTTCTAAGAGCAATAGTCGCTCCGCCATTTTGGCAGGCAAAGTGACCTCTTTGCCTTTGAGTGCTGGATCGCCCTCGCGAGCTACCAACCAAAAGTGATCATCGAATAATTCTTCTACTAGCAGACCGCTGACATCATAAGGCAAGGCAATTAGTGCGAAATCCAATTTATGCTCAGCCAACCTAGATAACAAGTTCGCTGTTAAATCTTCTCGCAAAGTAATTTTAAGGTCTGGAAATCGTTTACGAACTTCTGGTAAGACTGTGGGCAATAGGAATGGCGCAATCGTTGGAATCACCCCTAACCGAATGGTTGCTGTCATGGGCTTGCCCGAAGCACCCGCATACTCCACTAAATCTTCAGAGGCCGTCAAAATTAATTTAGCGCGCTCAAGCACCTCTACACCCGCAGGAGTAATAGAAACATTTTGGCGATCACGCTCAACTAGCTTTATCCCCAAACCATCTTCTAATTCTTTTAAGCCAGCACTGAGAGTAGATTGCCCGACAAAACAGGTCTCAGCGGCACGAGTGAAATTCAGCTCTTTAGCTAAAGCCACCAAATAATTCAGCTGTCTTAATGACGGTAAATACGCCATGACGCCTCCTTATCGATTAATTTGATTAATAATAGCATATTCATTCATTGGAATGATATCAAGATACCCTCTGCAATAGGCTGTTGAGGCTCAGCAAGAAATAAAGCGGAATTAAATTTAAACTCATCCTTCAACATTAAAGGAACCAACATGAATTCTTGGCAATGTATCGTATGTGGCTTTATCTATGATGAAGCAAAAGGCCTTCCAGAGGATGGGATTGCCCCCGGTACCGCTTGGGCGGATGTACCAGATAACTGGGAGTGTCCAGATTGTGGAGTATCAAAATCTGACTTTGAAATGGTGCAGATTTAATCATCGAATCTATTTCGATATCTACATTGCATCACCACAATTAACGCATTACTAGGGAGTCCAGCTTGGATCAAAATAATTCGAAATCCTCATCTGCTATTGTCATTGTTGGTAGCGGATTGGCTGGATATACCGTCATACGAGAAATCCGGAAACTCGATAAAGAGATTCCTATTACGCTTGTGACAAAAGAGCCGGGATACTTTTACTCCAAGCCAATGCTCTCAACTGCGCTAGCTGGAAAAAAAGAGGCAGCTCAATTAATTTCTACTCCAGCAGAGGCTATGGCAAGCCAATTAGGGCTCAACATCTTGTCTGAAACAGATGTGCATGCGATCGATAGCGCCAAGCAAATCATCAACACGAGTAAAGGTGAGATCACTTACCGTCAACTCGTCTTGGCTCTGGGCGCAGATCAGATTCGCCTCCCACTCCAAGGCAATGCCGCTCATGAAGTATTGACTGTCAATGATCTTGAAGATTATGCAAAGTTTCGCAATGCTATTTCAGGCAAAAAGAAAGTTGCCATTTTGGGTGCGGGACTGATTGGCTGCGAGTTTGCCAATGACTTAGTGCTAGGCAACTACGAAGTCGATGTTATTGACTTGGCACCTCAAGCTCTTGGACGCTTGATACCAGAGATGGCAGCAAACGATTTGCAAAGTAAACTAAGTGCTGCTGGAGTGCGTTGGCATTTCAACACCACTGTGCAATCCATCGATCGTAATAGCAATGAACTCAATATCACTTTAGCCAATGGCACTCTGATTGCTAGCGATGTAGTGCTGTCAGCTGTGGGACTAAAACCTCGCCTTGATCTTGCTAAAGCAGCTGGCATAGCTACCGGCATTGGCATTCAAGTCAACCGAGAATTAGAAACCAATGCACCCCATGTATATGCACTAGGTGATTGTGCTGAAGTAGAAGGTCTGGTACTGCCTTATGTGATGCCGATCATGCAAGCAGCTCGAGCATTGGCAGTGACGCTGACTGGTCAACGTACTGCCCTCACCTATCCTGCAATGCCCGTGATGGTGAAAACACCGGCATTGGCTACGATTGTTTCGCCCCCAGCCAAAGGTGTCGCAGGGCAGTGGAAAACCAATCCCGTTGAAGGCGGACTAGAAGCGCGCTTTGAGTCTGATGATGGCAAGCTTTTGGGATTTGTACTGATGGGCACAGCGACTGCACAGCGTGGTGCCCTCACTAAGGAGTTGCCCGCTATTCTGGCCTAGCGTTTTTACGCTCACCCTTTAGGGAATAAAAAAGGCCCGCGATGCGGGCCTTTTCATTAATGCGAACTCAGAGTGATTATGAAACGATCACGAACCAAGTAGTGTTATGTGATTGTGCAGACATCAAGAACAACATTGGCACTGAGAGTACTGTATTCAAGCGGGATGTCAACATCGCAACGCGTGCAGATTTTGCTTTGACATCAGCTTCAACAGTTACGATGCCAAGAGCACGTTTCTGATTAGGCCAAATGATGAACCATACGTTGAAAGCCATTATCAAGGCAATCCACATGCCCAAGCCAATTGCACGGAATGGTGCTTGTAATGTAAACGCTTGATGGAGATAGCCATTCAAAGCAGCAACAATCAAACCAGTCACTACTGTGAAGAGTGCTGCGTAACGGAACCAAAACAATGCTGTTGGAGCAATCACTTTACCAATCGCTGGCTTTTGCTCATCTGGGATTTTTGGCATAGATGGAATTTGCACAAAGTTGAAGTACCAGAGCAAACCAATCCACATCACACCAAACATCACGTGCAACCAACGGAATATGAATGGCAATTCAGCAGAGCTAAAGTTACCGCCCAAAGCGAGAATAATTAAAACGAGGAGCACAAAACCAGCTAATACTGTGCGTCCCAATGAGGTCAAAATTGAAGCCATGAAAGGATCTCCTAGATATAAGAATGCGCTGTAACTATAAACGATTCTGCTGATTTTGTTCGGGTAGCCAAAATTCCATCATTCTTACCCAAAATTGTCACTTCGATAGTGACTTCGCCCAGTTTGGGGCGCAAAATAAGCAAAAAACAGCAACCGAACGAGACAATATATGCCTGCCCCATCTTTTTTCAAAACACTGATTTACCTCACGCTCACAGCATTTACTTACATCTCTAGCGTCTACGCTCAGGAATTTCCACCTAAGAAGACCATCACGATTGTGGTTGGCTTTGCAGCCGGCGGATCTGCTGACAGTGCAGCTCGTGTGATTGCCAAAAAATTAAGTGAAGATCTTGGACAAAATGTGATTGTGGACAATAAGCCCGGTGCTGGTGGCAACATTGCGCATGCTTATACCGCTACTGCACCAACTGATGGATCGGTCATCCTCTTTGGCTCCATCGGACCACTGTCTATCGCACCGCATCTGATGAAATTGCCCTATGATCCCCAAAAAGATTTAGCCCCCTTAACGATGGGGGTTACCTTCCCGAATGTCTTGGTGGTAATTCCAGAGCTGGGTGTCAAGAACTTTAAAGAATATATAGCGCTAGCCAAAAAGAATCCTGGCAAGATTACTTTTGCCTCTACAGGTAGTGGCTCTGCATCTCACTTACAGGGTGAACTCTTAAACGTACGTGCTGATATTGATACCGTTCATGTCCCCTATAAAGGTGGCAGCCCAGCGATGGTCGATCTTCTAGGTGGCCGAGTCTCTTCTTATTACTCTGCTCTAGCGACTGCTGATCCCTATATCAAGAATGGCAAGCTCATTCCGATTGCGACCACTGGATTAAAACGCGCACCCACCCTTCCCAATGTTCCAACGATTGCAGAGTCAGGCTATCCAGGATTTGATGCCAGTAACTGGTATGCATTTGTAGCACCAGGAAAAACGCCTGACATCATTTTAGAGAAGTGGAATAAAGCGCTAGTAGCAGCGCTGAAAGACAAGGCCACTAGTACGCAATTAGCCGAGCATGGCTTAACGCCCAATCCAGGTAGCAGAGAAGACTTACAAAAATATATTGCGAGTCAATCTGCGATGTGGGGCAAGATCATCGCAGATAAAAAGATCACTGATGAGTAAGCTCTGCAGAGTTACTCAAAGCTAGCGCTATTGGTAACAAATATTTACTGAGCAGCCCAACCGCCATCCATATTCCAAGCTACGCCACGAACTTCAGAGGCGTCAGGACCACAGAGAAATACCGCAAGCGCGGCTAACTGCTCTGGAGTTACAAACTCTCCAGACGGTTGCTTCTCCGATACCAAGGCAGTCTTAGCGGCGTCATTAGAAATACCTTCACGCTCAGCGCGGGCATCTACCTGCTTTTGTACCAATGGTGTCAATACCCAACCTGGGCAAATCGCATTACAAGTAATGCCAGTGCGGGCATTTTCAAGTGCAGTGACTTTGGTTAAACCAATGATGCCATGCTTAGCAGCAACGTAAGCTGCCTTCTGCGTTGACGCAACCAAGCCATGAACAGATGCAATATTAATAATACGGCCCCAGTTACGCTGTTTCATTCCCGGCAGCGCATGATGTGTCGTATGGAATGCAGAACTTAAGTTAATGGCAATGATGGCATCCCATTTATCTGTTGGGAATTCTTCAATATTGGCGGTGTACTGAATGCCAGCGTTATTCACCAAAATATCCAATGAGCCAAAACGTTTTTCCGTTTGCGCAATGAGATCTTTAATCTCGGCAGGCTTACTCATATCTGCGCCGTGGTAATCCACTTCGACCCCACAGGCCTTGATCTTGGCAATCGCTTCCTCTTTTTCGCCAAAGCCATTGACCATGATGTTGGCACCTTGTTTTGCCAAAGCAATGGCCATACCCAAACCAATACCGCTAGTAGATCCTGTCACTAGGGCTGTTTTACCTTTTAATGAAGACATATCGATTTTTACCGTATCAAGTTAACCCAAAGACTAGCCCAATGAGGGCTTGCCTAAAAACTTGATGTTACAGGATGTGCAAACCCTAATTCGGGGTTATGCACCGAGGTCATGGGAAGCCTTGAAAAATTAGATTTTCTTGAGCGCCCGCAGGATCTTCTCACAGGTAATTGGCTGATCAAACACTGCAGTATTAAACGGCAGCAAAGCATCGTTGATAGCATTTTGGACTGCGCCAGGAGCACCAGCAGTTCCGGCTTCACCAGCCCCTTTGGCGCCCAGCTTAGAAGATTGGGTTGGGGTTTCTACGTGAGCCACCTCAATATCTGGCATCTCGTTTGCCATCGGCACAAGGTAGTCAGCCATACTGCCATTACGCAGCAAACCACTCTCATCGTAGAGACACTCTTCAAAGAGCACACCACCGATACCCTGAACAATCGCGCCGCGAACTTGCTCATCCACCAACATCGGATTAAGTACACGGCCACAGTCTTCTACCGCCCAATGTTTGAGGAGCTTCACAAAGCCGGTATCAGGATCTACTTCCACATAAGAGGCTTGCACACCGTTAGTAAAGATGAATGGGTAATCTTTTTGGGTGTAATGGCGAGTCACCATTAAGTCTGCAGAAAAGCCCACTGGCAGAGTATCAGTCCGGAAATAGCCAATGCGACCGATTTCACTAAAGGGCAATAACTGTTCACCAGTCGCTTTATCCAAAACATGACTGCGATGTACGCTTAACTCAGCAACCGGACGATTCAAAATCGCGCCCGCCAGTTTCAAAATATTTTCTTGCAATGCTTGGCAGGCCAGCAATACTGCTTCGCCACCAACGCCAGCCCCACGGGAAGCCCAAGTACCACCGCCGTAAGGAGTGACATCGGTATCGCCAGTAACAATACGTACTTGATTGATAGATACACCTACAGCATCCGCAGCAATCTGCGCATAGATACCTTCTGTACCTTGACCTTGTTCGCCAACGCCTACTAACACGGAAACTACACCACTAGGATCTAAACGCACTGAAGCGCCATCTTGAGACGCAATACGCGCACCACCTACTCCATAAAAAGCAGGACTTGGGTTAGTGAGCTCAATTAAGGTTGCAAAGCCAATGCCACGATAAATACCCTTCTTACGCAACTCTGCCTGCTCTTTGCGCAAAGCTGGGTAATTCATCATCTTTTCAATCGTATGCAAGCATTGTTCGTGTGAGAGCACTTCTAATTTGATGCCCGAGATTCCAGAACAGGGATAAGCATCATCAGGGATCACATTGCGCTTACGAAACTCTAGCGGATCCATCTGCAACTTTTGAGCAGCCAAATCGACCAAGCCCTCAGTCACCGCACACGCAATTGGGTGACCAACTCCACGGTATTGGCAAGTGGGGGTTTTGTTCTGAAATACCACATCTAAATGCGCACGATAGTGCTGATGCTTGTAAGGACCACCAACCAAGTTCACTACTTGGTTGCCCTCAATTGCACTGGTCCTGGGGAACATGGAATAAGGTCCAATACCCGTTAGGTCATGAATCTCAAAGGCTAAGATATCGCCTGCTTTATTAGCCGCAATCCGCCCTTTAATGCGGTGCTCACGAGCATGAATATCGCTTGTAAAGGATTCCAAGCGATCGGCCACAAACTTCACTGGGCGCTCTAGCATCATAGCCAAACCGACGGTCGCAAAATCATCAGGATAGGCGTGTACCTTAATACCAAAAGATCCGCCAACGTCTTTACAAATCACATGCACATCAGATTCAGATAAACCAAACTGACGGCAATACAAGTCTTGCATCATATGCGGCGCTTGTTGCGAGTGATACACCGTCAGACGACGCTCACCGGGGTTGTAATCTGCAATTTGGCAACGCGGCTCTAGGGTTACGCCAGTGTGGCGCCCAAAACCAAAAGTAGCTTCAGCGACAACATCTGCAGTCGCAAAGGCTTCATCAACATTACCAACATCTAAGCTGCGGGTGAAGCACAAGTTGTCACCCAATTCTGGATGAATCAATGGCGTCTTCGGATCCAACGCGGACTCCATAGAGATCACAGCAGGCAATTCTTCCCACTCCACATCAACGAGTTGCAGGGCATCTTCTGCCTGCGCCCTTGTCTCTGCGACCACGGCAACTACCGGCTCACCTTGCCAGCAAGCCCTATCAATTGCAAGAGCATGCTGAGGTGCGGATTTCATACCAGCTAAGTGACCTAGGGTAGCAACCCAAGGCTTACAAATTTTTGCCATCTGAACGCCATCAACGATCGCCAGAACACCTTGCATCTTGCTCGCATGCTCAGTATGAATTTTGCCGATCTTCATATGGGCTACTGGTGAACGCCAGAAGACCACGTGACCCATGCGTGGCAATTGAATGTCATCAATATATGTGCCTTGACCTTCCAGCAAGCGACGCGCGCTATGTCTTGGTTCGCTATTACCGATGTAGCGTTGATCGTTAGTAACGGGATCGAGAACGAGTCCCTTCAAATCGCTTGGCTTATTCATAATACGTTTCCTAAATCCCTTAGGCGTGAGCAACGACAGGTTTAATTTTTTGACCCTTAGCACGAGCCTCTAAAACATCGACAATCGCATCAACGATAGAGTGATAACCAGTGCAACGACAATAATTTCCAGAGATCCATTCGCGAACCTCCTCACGACTAGCCTTAGGCTGCTTTTCAATCAGCTCAGCAGCCGCCAGCAACATCCCCGAAGAGCAGAAGCCGCATTGCATAGCGTTATGGCGCATAAACGATTCTTGAAGATCAGCTAGAGCACCGCTTTTTGTTAGACCTTCAATCGTTTCAACTACACAGCCATCAGCTTGCACTGCCAAATATAAACAACCGCGGATGATTTGACCATCCACCTTGACGGTGCAAGCACCGCAAGCACCCTGCTCGCAACCGAGATGTGGGCCTTTAAGATGTAAATCCTCGCGGAGAAAATCAACCAAATGACGACGTGGCTCAATTTCTGCATTGACAGCAACACCATTCACCGTCATCGATACTTTTTTCTTCAAGCTCATTTTCAAATCTCCGAACAATCTGAGTAATTAGGCAAGCATGTGCTTGAGACCACGCTCAAGCAATATACCAATCAAATGGGTCTTCGCTTCTGCACTATTGGTAATATCTGCAATCGCATCTATTTCTTCGCGCGCACTTGCTACCGCCTGTGCAATCAACTGATCATTTAAAGACTGCCCATTGATCAAATCTTGCGCAGCACTTGCCATTACAGGTGTAGCACTTACTGAGAAGAAGGTAAATGCGCAGTGACTTAATACGCCCCCTTGTTTCTCAGCCACCGCTGCCAAACCAGCGACCGCGTAATCGCCATGACGCCTTGCTAGTTCGTGGAAGTAAAAAACTTGATTGCTAGTAGCCAGTGGAATTTCAGTAGCGACCAGAATTTCATCTGGCTCTAACGAAGTGGTGTACAGATCAATAAAGAAATCTTTGGCAGCAATTTTGCGCTCGCCACTAGGCCCATGAATCACCATAGTGGCTTGTAAAGTCAAACTGCAAGCAGGCCATTCCGCCGCAGGATCGCCATAAGCGAGTGAGCCGCCCCATGTTCCTAGGTTACGAATCGCTCGATGCGCAATATGAGGCGCCGCAGCTTTTAAAAGTGGCGCGTGTTTTGCAACTAAAGCAGAATCTTCGATTTCGGTATGAGTAACGAGCGCACCAATCCGCAGTTTGTCGCCTACAACAGAAATCCCCTTGAGCTCGGCAACATCGGTAATATCAATCAAGATGCTTGGCTCTGACAGTCGCATATTGAGCGTAGCCAGAAGTGTTTGTCCGCCAGCAATTAATCTCGCGTCATCACCGCCTTGCTCCAGCAAAGACAAAGCATCACTTAAAGCCTTTGGCTTTACATAGTCAAATGCTGCTGCTTTCATTCTGTCTCCTCCACTGCTAATTGAAGTAAGCCTTTGTGGCTCTTTTGATTTCTACTTTTAACTACTATTTTATTTTTTGAACTACTTTTTTATTCACTACCAGCGCCAGACTCCAGCGCCACTGTCTCCCCGCCTAATTCTTTTGCAAACTTTTGAAAAAAGTCATCTGCAATCTTTTTTGCGGAAGCACTAATTAAGCGCCCGCCAATCTGACCTAACTTTCCACCAATGGATGCTTCAGTTGTATAGGAAATTAAGGTGCCACCTTCAGCAGCTTTGAGCTCGACGCGTGAGCGTCCTTTTGCAAAACCGGCAGCGCCTCCTGAACCTTCGAATGCCATAGAACAGGATTGATCTGGAATCACATCACTGAGCAGTAACTTGCCCGAGAAGCGGGCTCTGACAGGCCCAATCTTGAACATCACCTTGGCATGGACTTCTTCTGGCGATATACGGCTAATCTCTTCGCAACCAGGAATGGATTTGGCAAGCACATCAACATCGTTCAATCCTCTCCAGACATCAGGGATCGATGCGGCTATGAGTTGTTCGCCATTGAGTTCCATTTAACTTCCTTGGGGTTTGTACGGATAGAGTGTTATCTACCAATTGTTCAACAATGTACCATTATTTAACTTTTGGTCAATAAGTCCAAATTCGGATAAACCCTGAGAATCCATGCGTTTTACTGAAGATAGCGTTTCCAGCCCAGAGCAAGCCGAAAATTCGGCTGAAATACTCATACCGGCACGTCGCAGAATGAATACCGCCGATCGGAAGCGCCAAATTTTGGATCGAGCGATTCAGTTTTTTGCTAAATACGGCATTGAAGCTCAACTGCGTAATCTCACCAAAGAATTGGGCGTTACCCATACCCTGCTCTATCACTACTTCCCCACTAAAGAAGCCTTAATTCAAGAAGTCTACAAAGAGGTTTTCGAATCCCGCTGGAAACCCGAATGGGAAGCATTGTTAGACGATCAAAATCTGACGCCAGAAGAAAAGTTCAATGCCTTTTATTTGGATTACACCAAGACAGTACTCACTTACGACTTTGTGCGGATCTTAATCTTTTCAGGATTAAGCGATCAGTCAATTAGTGACCGCTTCTTTGAGCTCTTGCGCTCACGCTTGTTGCCGCGACTGATTCGTGAAACACGCAAATACTGTAATCGACCAGTAGAGCCAAAACCAACCGAGCGCGAGCTTGAATTCTTGATGGGCCTGCATGGCGGTATTTTCTATATTGGCATGCGCCGCTGGATCTATGGCCAAGCCATCTATGCCCCGAGCATTCCAAATTCTGAACAGGAAATCATTCGCGACCGCGTTGAGTCCTACTTACATTCCGCTAAAACTTTATTTGCTTAATTAAAAAGGTCATTATGTCCAATCTAAGCCTCAATCACTTCTCGATCCGTAGTCTAGAGATTGAAAAAACAACAGAATTTTTCAGTAAGCTGCTGGGCTTAACCGTAGGCCCAAGACCAGAGTTTCCTTTTCCTGGTGTATGGCTCTATAACGGCGACGATAGCAGCTGGGCAAACGCAGTACTGCATTTGATTGCGATTGATAAAAATGATCCAGATGGTTTAAAAAAATATCTAGGTGATCGTGATACCAGCTCACTTCATGGGTCAGGCGCGGTTGATCACATCGCCTTTTTTGCAACCGGCCTAGAAGAAAAAATTGCCTTGTTGAAGCAACTCAAGGTTCCTTATCGTGAGCGCACGGTTCCCGTCTTAAAACTTCACCAAATCTTTTTGGATGATCCTAATGGTGTGGTGATTGAGCTCAATTACCCTGCCGAAGAAAAAACAGCCTTAGACGCGAAGGCTGCATAAGGAATTAGCCATGGCAAAAATACTAGTGGTTGGCGGATCCTTAGGCGGTTTATTTGTAGCAAACATCTTGCTACGCCAAGGTCATGACGTCACCCTTCTAGAAAAAGCGACTGGCTCCCTTGATGGTCGTGGCGCAGGCATTGTGACGCACGATGCCCTTGCTCAAGCTTTACGTGCCGCTGGTGTAAGCGTTGATCACACACTAGGGGTACCAGTGACTCAACGCGTTACCCTAGGTTCAGATGGTCAAAGTCTAGGTGAGATGGAGTTGCCACAAATACTCACATCCTGGAGTCGTCTGTATCACATGCTCAAAGAAGCATTTCCAGTAGAGCGCTACTTGCAAGGCAAGACTGTCAAAACCGTAATGCAAGATACCAATGCAGTAGAGGTGCATTGCGAAGATGGCAGTCAATACAAAGCAGAATTATTAATTGCGTCTGATGGCATTCGTTCAGGTGTTAGAGCACAAGTTGCCCCAGATATTCAACCTGAATATGCTGGCTATATTGCTTGGCGCGGTGTCTGTGATGAGGCCTGTCTCTCGCAATACACGCTTGAGACGCTATTTAATCGTTTTGGTTTTTGCCTTCCTAATGGAGAGCAGATGCTCGGTTATCCTGTAGCCGGATCTGGCAACGATACCCGCCCAGGCAAACGTCGTTATAACTTTGTTTGGTATCGACCTGCTTCTGAGCAGGAAGAGTTAGTTAGCTTACTCACCGATGATGATGGCCATTACTATCCTACTGGCATTCCCCCATTAAAAGTTTCCTGGAAACACATTGCCCATATGCGCAAAGTCGCTCGTGACATTTTGGCGCCACAGTATGCAGAAATTTTAGAAAAAACGGCGTCTCCTTTTTTGCAAGCCATTTACGACGTGCGCTCTGAGCAAATTGTATTCGGCAGAATTGCCTTGATGGGTGATGCGGCATTTGTAGGTAGACCCCACGTTGGTATGGGTGTTACCAAAGCGGGTGATGAGGCTATCGTGATTGCAAAACAGATTGAAACCCTGGGCGTCACCCCGGAAGCTTTGCAAGCCTATAGCGCTGAGCGCCTCAAATTAGGCCAACAAGTAGTAGCGCGAGCCCAGTATTTAGGGCGTTATATGCAGTCTCAGGGTAGCAAAGGAACAAGGGATGCCGATAATCTCAAACGGAATGCCGGTACGGTCATGGCAGAAACTGCCATCGACATTAGCGATTTATTAGCCCAAGGGAAAGCAGTACCTGAATCTGCCCATTAAAAGGCGCATTCAGTTAAGATTTGATAAACAAAAAGTATTCTTATTTAAACAAGTTTTATATGGAGGAGACAACCATGAAACAAAAAGTAACGAATCAAACTAGAAGAAAGATGTTGATTGGCGGCGCTGCTGCTGCAAGCACCCCACTTTGGCTCAACGTTGCCAATGCCCAAGCCGAAACTATCAAGATTGGTTTTCCAACTCCATTGACTGGGCCATTCTCTGCTGAAGCGCAAGACCAAGTCAAAGCTGCTGAACTGGCTATTAAAGAATTCAATGATGCTGGTGGATTTAATGGTCGTAAAGCAGAACTTCTAGTACGCGACGACAAACTTAATCCTGGTGAAGCCGCTACTCGCACTCTCGAATTGATTGAAAAAGATAAAGTGAATTACGTGGTTGGCTCACTTTCTGCTGCTACCCAACTCTCCATCAATGCCGTATGTAAAGAGCGCAAAGTACTCTTTAACTCCATCAGTCAATCTGATGCGATTAACGAAGTAAAAGATTGGAGTGTCTATACATTCCATGAAGCTTTGAACCCAACCATGACAGCGGGTGCAGTAGCGCGCTACTCCATTCCCCGTTTTGGTAAGAAGATTGTGTTCCTCACCGCTGACTATGCGTACGGACATGAGATGGTGCGTGCGTTTGAGCGTGCTGGTAAAGAAATGGGTGCCACTACCTTGGCTGATATTCGTCATCCATTGGGTGCATCGGATTACTCCGCATTCTTGCCACGCATTAAAGCCTTGAACCCTGATATTTTGGTACTCTGTAACTTCGGACGGGATTTGGTAAATGCTGCCAAACAATGTACTGACTTTGGTCTGAAATCGAGTATGAAGATCGTGACACCAGTCTTGTTGTATACCTCACGTCTAGCAGGTGGTCCAGAAGCGTTTGAAGGCATCATCGGCGGCACCTCTTACTACTGGGGTCTAGAAGATCGTATTCCAACAGCCAAAACATTTAACGATGCTTTCCGCAAGATGTATAACGGCTCTGTTCCATCCGATTACGGTGCATTAGGTTACGCTGGCGTGAAGAGCGTATTGGCATCGGTCAAGATTGCTAAGTCCACCGACACTATGAAAGTAGTGAGTGCGATGGAGAACCTCAAGTACGACTGGTACAAAGGTCCTGAGTACTATCGCAAGTGCGACCACCAAGCAGTTCAAACCGTCATCATCGTAGAGTCTAAATCTAAGAATATGAAAGACAAATATGATGTCTTCAATATTTTGACAATTGAGCCCACTACTGAGAAGAATATGCGCTCCTGCGCAGAGTTAGGTCACAAAGCCTAATAGCAAAATCAGGGAGGATCAGTTGATCTTCCCCGAACCACTCCCCTTGAACCTGATGGTCTTGGGGAGTTTTTCTGAGTACATTTATGACTGGTCTGACGTTTGAACTTTTATGCATGCAACTGCTTACGGGAATTGCCCTAGGCAGTATCTATGCGCTTTTAGCACTGGGTTTGTGCCTCATTTTTGGCATGCTCAACGTAGTGAACTTTGCCCATGGCGCTTTTTTTATGGTCGGCGCTTTCTTGGGCGTGTATTTCTTAGGTGTCACTGGCAACTTCTGGTTTAGCTTAATCCTCACACCTTTGCTCACTGGATGTCTTGGCTTGGTAACGGAACGCTTCTTAGTAAGACCGCTTTATGGTCGCGGACTGGACTACCCGCTGCTACTCACTTTTGGTCTGTCATATGTATTGATTGAAGTCATGCGCGTGACATTTGGTATCGAAGGTTTACCCTCGATCACACCTGATGGTTTAACTGGCACCATGAACGTTGGCATTGGTTACTTCCCTAAATACAGACTCTTTTTGATTGGCGCAACAGCACTCATTATTTTTGGCGTTTGGTTCTTGATTCAAAAGACACGCTATGGCCTCATTATTAAAGCAGGCGCGGCTGATCAAGAGATTGTTAAAGTACTCGGGGTCGATATCGCCAAAGTATGGCTCTTAGTCTTTGGTCTGGGCTGTGCTATTGCTGGCCTGTCAGGCATCCTGGCTTCACCAACCCGCTCCGTCAACCCAGAGATGGGTATTCCCATTTTGGCGGAGTCATTTGTGGTGACTGTAGTTGGCGGCATGGGCTCACCTGTTGGCGCTGTGGTTGCGGGCTTATTGGTTGGCGTGGTTTACAGCATGACCTCCCTCTTCTTTCCCGACCTGTCCGAATTATCTATTTTTGTATTGATGGCCGTTGTCTTGTTAATTCGACCACAAGGCCTCTTTGGTAAAGCGGGGGCGATGGGCTAAGGCTCCGTATTTTATGAATTCATTTTTCCAACTCATCGCTCGTCATCGCGTTTTAGCGAGCACCCTATTCTTAGCGATCTTCCCGTTCATCATGCCGTATGAGGCGCTGGCAATTAATATCCTCATCTTTGGTTTATTTGCCATGGGCTTTAACCTGCTGTTTGGCTACATGGGCTTGCTCTCATTTGGACACGGAGCCTTTTTGGGTATTGGCAGCTACCTTACTGGTATCAGCATCGTTCACTATGGCTTAGGATGGGCTACTGCCATCTTGGTAGGCGTGATTGGTGCTGCAATTGGCGGACTCATCATGGGCTTTTTAGCGATCCGCACTCGGGGAATTTATTTCTCGATGGTGACATTAGCGCTTGGCCAAATTGTCTATTACATCTTCTACAAAGCAGAAAGTCTGACTGGGGGTGAAAATGGTTTACGTGGTGTCCGCGTCGACTCATTCAACATCTTTGGCATCCCAGTTGACTTCCTCAACCCCATGGTGAAGTACTACATCATTCTCTTCTTCGTAGTCATTGCGATTTGGTTGATCTCCCGTATTTTGAACTCACCGCTAGGTGCAGTCATGGAAGCCATTCGTGAAAATGAAAAACGCGCAGCAGCCTGTGGCTTTGATGTCGCTAGAACTAAATTGCTCGTATTTGTATTGTCAGCTGCCATTTGTGGATTAGCTGGATCATTACGAGCCCTACACCTTTCCATTGTTCCGATTGATTCCTTGCATTATCTGCAATCTGGTCAAGCGGTGATGATGAGTATCTTGGGCGGTATGGGCACCTTCTTTGGTCCATTTGTAGGTGCCGCAGTGATGCTCTACCTTGAAGACGTTGTTACCACCTTTACAAAACATTGGATGGCGGTGGTTGGCCTAGTATTTATGTTCTTTGTGCTGTTCTTCCCTAAAGGTATCTGGGGAACCATTCTGAGCAAGCTACAAGTTAATCGGGATTTAAAATAATGAATAGCGTAAGCACTCCTATTCTTGAAGCGCGCAATGTCAGCAAGAGCTTTGGTAAATTCAAAGCCCTACAAAATGTTTCTACCAGCTTTATGCCTGGAACATTAACCGCGATCATTGGCCCTAACGGCGCAGGGAAAAGCACTTTCTTTAACGTCTTAAGTGGCGCATTCCCTCCGACTAGCGGAGAAATCCTCTTTAACGGCAAAGATATTACCGGCATGCAGCAACATGAGTTTGCACGTATTGGTATTTCTAAAAGCTTTCAGATCACGAATGTTTTTAAGCAACTGACCGTTCATGAAAATGTTCGCGTAGCTGCACAAATGGAAACGGCCCGCTATAACTTTCTGCGAAATGCCCAAAGCTATCCAGGTCCGATTGAACTCGCAGAGCAACTTCTACACCGCGTGAACTTAGAGCATCTGCGCAATAAGAAAACGGGTGATCTTGCTCATGGTCAACAACGGGCTCTAGAAATTGCGATGGCTTTAGCTTGCAACCCTAGTCTCCTTCTTTTGGATGAGCCTACTGCAGGCATGTCCCCTGAAGAGACCTTAGTCATGATGGAGCTCATTCGTACTTTAGCTAGCGAGCGCACCGTCATTTTGGTAGAGCATAAGATGAAACTGATTATGGGCTTATGCAAGCGCATCATCGTGCTACATCATGGTGAATTTTTAGCTGAGGGCACTCCCGAAGAAATCCAAAATAATGCTGAGGTGCGTCGTGTGTACCTCGGTCATGGTTAATTGAAGGTTCCTTATGTTGCGCATTGAAAACTTAAACGCTTGGTATGACCGCAGTCACGTCTTGCAAGGCATCTCACTTGAAGTAAATAAAGGAGAAATTGTGACCTTAATGGGTCGTAATGGTGCCGGTAAGACCACTACCCTGCGCTCACTCATGGGCTTGCTCTCTAAGCGTCAAGGCAAAGCCTCAATCGATGGCATATCCTTTTTAGATCTGCCTGCACATGAGCGCTTTCACTTAGGTCTGGCTTATGTACCAGAAGACCGCCGCATTGTTCCAGGTTTGACTGTTAAAGAAAATCTGGAGTTAGGTGTGATTGCCCAAAAGAGTCGTGGTGATATGAGCGCTTTAGTAGATGAAATTGCTGAGACCTTTCCTAGGTTGAAAGAGCGTCTTCAACAGGATGGCACTTCCATGTCGGGTGGAGAACAACAAATGCTCGCCATTGCTCGCGCCATGATTGCTAAACCAAAAGTCATTTTGCTCGATGAACCCTCTGAGGGCATCATGCCAGTCTTAGTAGAAGAAATGTTTGAGCTCTTTGCAAAACTGAAGCAGCAAGGCTTAACGATTCTATTGGTTGAGCAAAATGTCCAGCAAGCTTTGAGGATCTCTGACCGCGCTTATATCTTGGATCAGGGAGAAATTGTGTTTCAGGACACCGCTCAGAATCTTCTCAATAACGACGAGATCCAGCAGAAGTATTGCGCTGTTTAGTTCGCTGCTTAGTTAGCGTTTGAGTTAGCCACTTGGTTGATGATTAAATCAAGTGCAACCAATGGCCTAACTGGTGCCAAAAGCTCTCAGGTACCAAGGACAACAACCAAGTTAATATTAAGTAGCGCAGCATCTTGCCGAAAAACATATACATCAGGCACGATTTCCAAGGTAGCCTTAACCACCCTGCTGCAACACACAAGGGGTCACCAAAACCGGGTAACCAAGAAAGCAGCAGCATCTTTGGTCCCCACTCTCCAAGCCAAGCTTTTAGACGGCTATCTTTAGTTTCAGCAATGGATTTAATGCGACTGCGAGCGAGCAATCCCAGCCACCAATCCAGCATGCCTCCCAAGGTATTGCCAACCGTAGCCACCAGTATTGCCACCCAATACAAATGGGGATTGAGAGAGATGTAACCAAAGAGAATGGGCTCAGAGCCAACAGGAAGTAGGGTTGCTGAAACAAAGGCGCTAATAAACACTGCTGGAAGACCCACCGAGGGCATGCCAAACCATCCAAAAAAATGCGTGAGTGCGTGCTCCATGAAACGCATACCCCTTTGAGTAACTTTGTTGGGATTGATTTAATCCCATCTAGGCTATTTTGCCCTGTTTTGTGGATTCTCCATGATTTCCAAATCTTGCTTAAACTAATGCCTTTACAGCAAAAGCAGCACCCATCTTATAAAACGAGAGATTCATGAATCACCCCATTCCCAAGCCTGATCAATATCAAGATATGCGCGAAGCCTTACGCGACCTCTGTAATCGCTTTGATTCGGCTTACTGGCAAAAGATTGATCACGAACGTGGCTATCCAGAGGCATTTGTAACAGCGATGACTGAAGCGGGTTGGTTAGCCGCACTGATTCCAGAAGAATATGGTGGCTCCGGATTGGGCTTGGCAGAAGCTTCTGTCATCATGGAAGAAATTAATTTTTCTGGTGGTAATTCTGGTTCATGCCATGGTCAGATGTACAACATGGGTACGCTACTTCGCCATGGTAGTGAAGCTCAGAAAAAAATGTATCTACCGAAGATTGCCAGTGGTGAGTTGCGCTTACAAAGCATGGCAGTGACTGAACCAACAACAGGTACCGACACCACTAAGCTCAAAACAACTGCAGTCAAAAAAGGTGACAAGTATGTCGTGAATGGTCAGAAGGTTTGGATTTCTCGTATCCAACACTCAGACCTCATGATTCTCTTGGCGCGCACCACCCCTATTAATGAAGTACAACGTAAATCTGAAGGGATGTCGATTTTTATCGTTAATCTCAAAGACGCCATTGGTAAAGGTATGGAAGTCAGACCTATCGCCAATATGGTGAATCATGAAACCAACGAAGTCTTTTTCGATAACCTAGAAATTCCTGCAGAAAATCTCATCGGTACTGAAGGTCAAGGTTTTAAATACATATTAGATGGCCTCAATGCAGAACGTGTGCTGATTGCTGCTGAATGTATTGGTGATGCCTACTGGTTTATCGATCGTGCACGTCGCTATGCCAATGATCGCGTAGTATTCGATCGCCCGATCGGCAAAAACCAAGGTATTCAATTTCCGATTGCTGATAGCTATATCGAAACAGAGGCAGCCAACTTAATGCGCTTTAAGGCTTGCGAACTCTTTGATAGTCATCAGCCCTGTGGTCCTGAAGCTAATATGTCAAAGTACCTCGCTGCCAAAGCCTCTTGGGAAGCGGCAAACGTTTGCCTCCAAACCCATGGTGGCTTTGGTTTTGCAAATGAATACGATGTTGAGCGTAAATTTAGAGAAACGCGCCTCTATCAAGTAGCTCCGATTTCAACAAACTTGATCTACTCTTATATTGCTGAGCACGTTCTTGGCCTACCAAGATCTTTCTGATTCTGCTAATAGGCCTTTGAGATGAGCGTTCGCCCCTTAGACGGAATTACTGTTGTTGCGCTAGAGCATGTGATTGCGGCACCATTCTGCACGCGTCAGCTAGCCGATTTAGGAGCGCGCATCATTAAGATTGAACGCCCTGGTGATGGCGACTTTGCCAGAGGGTATGACACACAAGTCGAGGGACTGTCATCTCACTTTGTATGGGTCAATCGCTCAAAGGAGAGTTTGACGCTCGATCTCAAACAAGAATCAGCAATTGCCGTATTGAAGAATTTATTAAAGACTGCTGATGTCTTCATTCAAAATTTGGCACCTGGTGCAGCAGCCCGCATGGGACTGACTGCAGAAGCCTTGCAAAAAGATAACCCTGGTTTGATTTTGTGCGCCATCTCTGGCTACGGTAACGATGGTCCTTATCGCGATAAAAAAGCCTACGACCTCTTAATTCAGAGTGAGGCTGGCTTTCTATCGATTACTGGTACGCCTGAGACGCCGAGCAAAGCCGGTAACTCCATCGCAGATATTGCTGCCGGCATGTATGCCTACACTAATATTTTGGCCGCGCTATTGCAACGAGGCAAGACCGGCAAAGGTACTGTCATTGATATCTCGATGCTAGAAGCTCTAAGCGAATGGATGAGCTTCCCAATGTATTACGCCTACAAGGGGGCTAATCCACCTTCTAGAAATGGCGCATCGCATGCCACAATTTATCCATACGGCCCCTTTAAAGCGGGCGATGGCAAGACCGTCATGCTGGGTCTTCAAAATGAACGCGAGTGGGCGAAGTTCTGCGAGACCGTACTCGAAAATCCTGCACTTGCCAAAGATGAGCGCTTCGATAAAAACTTCAAGCGTAATGAAAAGCGTGCTGAATTACTAGAAATCATTAACGCCTGTTTTAGCAAACTCAGCTCTGAACAGTTAATTGCTCGCTTAGAGCAGGCGCAGATTGCTAATGCCCATCTAAATGACATGGAAGGCTTGTGGAAGCATGAGCAATTAAAGGCACGTCATCGCTGGACAGAAGTCAATACTCCCAATGGTCAAATCCCCGCACTGCTGCCACCGGGCTTAAATGACAGCTATGAATATCGAATGGACCCCGTGCCATCGGTGGGGCAACATACTGACGCCATCCTCAAAGAACTGGGTATAGCGGAATCTGAAATCGCTAATATGCGTGCAAGCGGAGCAATTTAAAGTAGCGGCGATGTAAGGTGGGCGGCATTCTCGAGATAGTGATGCCAACGTGGTCGCTTCGCCCAAGTCGTCATGTCTATGAAATCCGATTCGTTTAAATAAGACTGCACTAGTTGATTCAGCTTGGCACAGAAATCTTTGTCATAGGCAATCAAGCTAATCTCGAAGTTCAAACGCAAACTGCGTTGGTCAAAATTAACCGATCCAAAGACAGCAATTCTGCTATCCACTAATAAGCTCTTGGTATGTAGTAATCCCCCGCGAAACTCTGCAATCCGCACCCCCGATCGCAATAAATCAGCGTAGTAGCTTTTACTACTCCAGGCAACCAAGGTCGAGTCATTCAACTTGGGAACAATCAGGGTCACTTTCACACCTCGTCTTGCAGAGGCCATGAGGGCCTGCAAGAGACCATCGTCTGGACCAAAGTAAGGAGTCGTAATGGTTAATTCTTCACGGGCATCAATAATGGCCGAGAGCAACACTTGATACAAAATATCATCTCGATATACAGGGCCTGATGCAAGCTCTTGCGCAATGGCAGCCCCCTCAAACGGCGCTGCGGGAGGATTTCTATCATTGAAGTGCGTAATCTTAGGGTTATCAACGCTCCAGTCAAATGAGAAAGTCAGTTCAAACTGTGCTGCTACTGGACCTTCCACTCGAACCATGGCATCAACCCACTCACCCACCCCTGAGTCTTGCTTAAAAGTGCGTGGATCCACCATATTCATACTACCTGTCCACACGATCGAGCCATCAACGACAAATATTTTTCGGTGCAATCGCAGATCTGCCCGTCGAAACTGAAAGCGCCCCACCTGAATTGGTAATGCTTCGGTTACTTGAATACCAGCATTGCGAAAACGCGCTGGCCATTTAGATTTAAACCAAGCAGAGCTACCTAAAGAATCTAATAGCACTTTACATGACACGCCACGTTTGGCAGCAGCGATTAAAGCCTCTCCAACACGGTCTGCATCTCCACCTAAAGCCCAAATATAAAACTCGAGGTGAAGACTTTTCTTAGCTGCATTGATCTCGTCAATAAAGCATTGCAGAATTTCGAGAGAGTTTGTATGCAGCTCAAGCTTGTTCCCAGCCACAACTGGAGAGCCATTCTTGGCCTCTGCCAGTAGGCTTAAAGCTCTATCCTCTAAAGGCATCCCCAGCCTATCCTTAGCGTATTGCTGACGCATGTTCTCAGTGATCTTTTCATATTCACGATTCATGCGAGTAATTTTTCGCGTTAATTTTCGACCTACCGGGCGCTCACCAATCAGGACATATAAACCGATTCCTAACACTGGAAAGGTCATCACAATAAAGATCCAGGCAAAGGCAACGCCAACTGGCCTTCTCACCGCAATAATGACGCCAATAAAATAAGTGACCAAGAAAAAATGGGCGAAGAGTAGCCAATTTAAGTTCAGCTCAAATGTATGTTTTAAAAATAAGCTTAGTAGGTCATTCATATCAGTTCCAGTTCTGCTGCAATGCCCAAATGATCAGACAATTTCATCCATTCATGCAAAATTTCTGCTGAATGGATCTTGAGTCCACGAACATAAATGCGATCCATGGGTAATAAGGGCTTCACACTAGGAAAGGTCTTTGCTGGTGTGCCCGTTAAGACTTCAAACACCTCTTCAAACCCTGCAAGCCGCATAGGGGCACTCACACGGTTACGCCAGTCATTGAAGTCGCCAGCAACAATCGTTGGCGCGTCATTCGTCAATTCTCCAATATAACGAATAATCTCTTCTAATTGACGTTCCCTACCCCGTTCAAATAAAGCGAGGTGCACACAAAAACAATGGATCTCTGGGCTTCCATTACCCAACTGAATCACGCTATGCAATAGTCCACGCCTCTCAAAACGATAGGCAGAGATATCGTAATTTTTACCCTTATGCAAAGGGTGTTTTGACAATATCGCGTTACCGTGATGACCATCTGGATATTCCACATTTTTACCGTAGTGCCAGTCATGCCAAAAATCTTCAGAGAGAAAATGGGTTAACTCAGTTAGGGGCCATTGACCAAATCGCCGAATTCTACCGCGATGCTCTTGCTGCAGTTCTTGAAGAAACAATAAATCCGGATGATGACTTCGCATCTTTTGACGCAACTGATAAATAGTGGAATGGCGATGCAGAGGTGATAGACCTTTATGCACATTCATACTCATCACCGTAAAACGACTAACTTTGATTTGGGTCATTCACTCTGCCCTGCTGCGCGCTGGCGACGTACGCGAGCCAAATAGATCTCACCTTCCACCAGTTCTTGGCACTGCATACATTTATTGCAAATAGATGCCTGGTCCCTCAACTCATCAATCGAGTCGATAGGATGGGTGTCTAGGTATTCGCGCAGGTCAATATCCAAGACCTCGTTGCAGAGGCAGACTACTTCAGCCATAAGTCACAAATTAGGGGTATGAGTCTCATTAAACTCATTTTGCCATTGCCTTGATAGAATCGACCGAATGTTGAACGCTTTTTCAGATGCCTTTGCACTTCTTGCCCACCTAGACGGTGGAGTGCTAGGGATCGTCCTGGTCTCCCTACAGGTCAGTATGACTGCCCTCTTCTTTGGGGTTCTGTTTGGACTTCCAATCGGCGCCCTTTTAGCGACCGAAGAATTTACTGGCAAGAAAACCGTGATCGTGACCCTCAATACCCTCATGGGTGTACCCACGGTCATTATTGGGGTGATTGTTTACCTGCTTCTCTCTCGCACAGGGCCTTTAGGGACGTGGGGATGGCTTTTCACACCCAAGGGCATGATTGTGGCCCAAACACTGCTAACAACACCCTTAATTGCAGCCTTAAGCAGGCAAATTCTGGAAGATTCCTGGAAGATTCATCGGGATTCATTTATGAGCTTACGTCTGCCACTACTATCTCGCTATCAGTGGCTCATCTGGGACTGCCGCTTTTCGCTGACCATTGCCGTGCTAGCTGGTCTTGCCAGAGCAATTTCCGAGGTAGGGGCAGTCATGATTGTGGGCGGCAATATTCAAAACTCGACTCGAACCATGACTACTGCAATTGCACTAGAAACCAGTAAAGGCGACTTACCATTGGCACTTGCTTTAGGCATCGTGTTGCTGGGAATCGTATTGATTGCAAACCTATTTACTTTTATTGTTCGTCAAATGGTGGAGCGTCGCTATGGCTGATTTGACAGAGCAATTTGAAAAGTACATTGAACTGAAAGACATTACTGTCCTTAGTAATGGTCGAACCATTCTCAACATACCTCATGCCATCATTCCGGCCGATCGGATTACAGCATGCATAGGGCCAAACGGGGCTGGTAAAACTACGCTCTTAAAACTACTCGATGGCCTAATCAAGCCTGATACCGGAACGATGAACTATTCCTTTAGAAATAAGACCGCATTGGTTTTACATCACACACCCATGATTAAAGCCTCAGCTAGAACCAATATCAGCCTGGTGAGAGATGCAGATTCTGCAATCACTTTGAGTGAGATTGATCAAGTGATTGAGCGGGTGGGGCTCAAGAATTTAAGTGCTAGCCCAGCACACAAGTTATCGGCTGGCGAAAGACAGAAACTGTGCCTTGGTAGAGCTATTTTGCAAAAACCGAATTTGGTGTTGCTAGATGAACCCACTGCAAACCTCGATCCTAGCGCCACCGAGCAAGTTGAAGACATCATTCGAGAATTTAATCAACAAGGATCTGATGTGATTTTTTCCTCGCACCAACTCGCACAAGTACAAAGGCTTGCGCAGTACATCCTCTTTATTGATCAAGGCGAGATAAAAGAAAAGGGACCCGTAGGCCCCTTCTTTTCAAATCCTCAAACATCAGCAGCGAAGCGTTACTTACATCAAGAATTGCTAGCTGATTAGAGGCCAATCAATTACTTTGCTGCAGGTGCGGCGGGCGCAGGTGCAGCCGCTGCAGCAACTGGTGCCACAAACGGTGGCGGCGCTACACAAGCTGCAGGTGCAGCAGTTCCAGATACTTTATAGCGTTCAGCCACTCGATTTTGAGCTTGGCAGAGTTGAAATGCACCCACTCTGTCACCGTAAGCAGTTTTAGCTTTCGCCAAAGTAGCAGCTTCTTGTGCCTCAGGAGTTAATGGTGGCAATGTTGCCATCACCGATGCACTAGTTAGCGCGCAGAATGTAAAAGCAATGATCTTTTTCATGGCTTTGTCCTTATTTATTAACCTTGTTGTACCAAAGCTCATGATGCTCCTTAGCCCAAGTAGCATCAACGTAGCCAGACATCATGCCGTCTGAGGAGCCTTGCATACCAATTGAACCAATATAAATATGACCCATGGCCATAGTAGTCATCAGAACTGCCGCACCGCCGTGAATAATGTTGGCAATCTGCATCGTGCCGCGAATGTATTCAACTTGCATAAATGGCACGATCATGTCTAGCACAAGACCAGATGCAGAGATCACTAAGCCCAAGAAAGTCATACCAAACCAGAACCAAATTTTCTCGCCAAAGTTAAAGAAACCTGCGGGGGGATGCTTTCCACCAAGCATTCCGCCAAATGACATGAGCCAGTTAAGATCACCTTCGCCAGGAATATTTCTGGTAGCAAACAACAGGAAGAAAATAATGATGCTCAGCGTAAATAGCGGGCCAGAATAATTATGGATATTCTTGCAAACCATCAAGAATGACCCAAATGCAGCGCCACCCATTAAAGGCATTGCGAAATACTTTCCGTACAAAATCAACATGCCAGTGAAAGCAAGTCCAACAAAGCTAATCGCCATCACCCAGTGAGTAAAGCGCTCGAAGCCATTAAAACGCTTGATTTTTTGCCCTGATAACGGCGCATGCAATTTGATTGGGCCTTTGATAATAAAGACAGCTGCAATGCCAAAGAAAGCAATCGCCAATAGCCAGCCACCGAAGACGGTAATCACTCCATTGCGAATCACGCGCCACTGCTCACCAGAGCGCTGAATTAGGACACTAGCTTCTTTGTCTGGAATGCTGACATAGTTATATGGGTCGCTATTCGCAGAAGTAAAAATGGATGGGTTAGCTGGCTGAGCTTGCGCTTGCGTACCATTAGCCAAGCTATTCGGGTTTGCTGGCACAGACGCAGGTGGAATATCCACTCCGCTAGGCGAAGGCAAGGGTGGCATCGGCCCACGCTCAGCAAAGCTCATGCCGCTCGCCAGAGTGAGTGACAAACCTGCAGCCACCACCAAAGTGCGTAGAACTTTAGAAAATGATCGTTTCATACACATATCCTTAAACGTTTTCGTTTTATTTATTGTTGTTTAGTTGATCACTTAACGCGACTGTATTCGTTTTGACCTTGAGTACGCTTATCAACCGACTCAGTCCAACTGGCTTGATTTTTTGGGGTCCAGTTTTTGGTCATGAAGCCATTGTCCGCACCCATGTATGGTGCAACATCAGGTCGCTTAGCAGCTTTTGCTGCAATTTCTGGGGGCTCAGAACAAGCAGCCAACAGCGCTGCTGCTGCAAAACACAAACCGAGAGTTTTGAAATTGAATTTCATTATTTCGCTCCTGGAATTTTTGCAGCAGGCGTTGGAGTTGGCGCTGGAGTGTCTGGTCCACCATAAGCAGTAGTCCAACCAAAAGCCTTAGAGCCGGCATACTTGCCATTCTTCTCACGAGTGGCAACACGATTATTGAAGATGCCAGAAATAATATCGCTATCGCCACCAATCAAAGCCTTGGTAGAGCACATTTCAGCGCAAAGAGGTAATTTACCTTCTGCCAAGCGATTACGGCCATATTTCTCAAATTCAGCAACGCTACCGTTTTCTTCAGGACCACCGCTACAGAATGTGCACTTGTCCATCTTGCTACGAGAGCCAAAGGCACCCTTACTCAAAAACTGTGGGGCGCCAAATGGGCATGCAAAGGAGCAATAACCGCAACCAATGCAAATGTCTTTGTCATGAAGCACGACACCTTCATCGGTACGGTAGAAGCAATCGACTGGGCACACAGCCATACAAGGAGCATCAGTACAGTGCATACAGGCCACTGAAATTGATTTCTCTTGACCGACAATGCCATCGTTCACCGTAACAACACGGCGACGATTTACGCCCCAAGGTACTTCGTTATCGTTTTTACAAGCAGTGACACAACCGTTGCATTCGATGCATCGTTCTGTGTCGCAGATAAATTTCATTCTTGCCATTGTGTTCTCCTGACTTTATTTTTTAACTTAGGCAAATTTTTCGATTTGACACATGGTGGTTTTGGTTTCTTGCATCATAGTCACCTGGTCATAACCATATGTAGTCGCAGTATTGACCGCTTCACCTTGAACTACTGGTGCTGCGCCCTCTGGATAGTACTTACGAATGTCTTCGCCCTGCCACCAGCCAGCAAAGTGGAATGGCACGAAAGCAGTTCCCTGATCAACACGCTCGGTAACCATTGCACGTACTTTGATCTTGGCGCCGGTTGGCGACTTTACCCAAACGTAATCCCAGTTCTTAATGCCACGATCTGCTGCAGCCTTAGAATTAATTTCCACAAAGTTTTCTTGCTGGAGCTCTGCTAACCATGGGTTAGAACGGGTCTCATCACCACCACCTTCGTACTCAACCAAGCGACCAGAAGTCAAAATGATTGGGAATTTCTCATATAACTTCTCATTCAAGTTTTGATCTTGAACGGTCTTATAGAGTGTTGGTAAGCGCCAGAAATTCTTCTTGTCTGCAGAAGTTGGATACTTGCGCATCATCGGTGCATTAGTACTGTAAAGCGCTTCACGGTGAATTGGAACTGGGTCTGGGAAGTTCCAGACAACCGCCCGTGCTTTGGCATTTCCAAATGGATGGCAACCGTTCTTCATCACAACGCGTTGGATACCGCCAGACAAATCGGTCTTCCAGTTTTTACCTTCAGCAAGTTTTTTCTCGTCTTCGGTTAACTGATCCCACCAACCTAATTTCTTCACAAAGACGTGGTCAAACTCTGGGTAGCCAGTAGTAATGGCAGCACCCTTGGAATGAGATCCATCTCCGGCCAACAAACTCACTCCCTCACGCTCAACACCGAAGTTCGCGCGGAAGTTACCACCACCCTCCATCACGGTCTTGCTGGTGTCATAGAGGTTTGGTGAACCTGGATGTTTGATTGCGGCTGTGCCGTAGCAAGGCCAAGGCAAGCCATAGTAGTCACCTGTTGTGTCGTACCCAGTCACAGGATCAACTCCACCACGAGACTTCAAGGTCTTCGGATCGAATGTTGCAACCATTCTCATATGCGCTTTGAGACGCTCAGGCGTTTGACCGGTGTAACCAATCGTCCAGACGGAACGATTAATTTCACGCAAGATATCCTCAATTTGTGGCTCTTTCCATTGCTTACCAGCAAATTTAGAGTTGAGCATCTTGTAGTTCTTGGATAGCTCTTGACCAAAACCTAAACGATCAGCAAAAGCCTGCATGATCACATGGTCAGGAACAGATTCAAACAATGGATCGATCACTTTCTCGCGCCACTGCAATGAGCGGTTTGATGCAGTAGCAGTGCCACAAGTCTCAAACTGGGTTGCTGCTGGCAACAAATAGACATTGCGATTCTTGTTGATTGTCTGTCCTTCTGCTGGTGGCATTGCAGCCATCGCAGCGGTTGCACTTGGATAAGGATCCACTACCACCAAGAGATCCAACTTATCCATCGCACGCTTCATATCTAAGCCGCGAGTTTGTGAGTTTGGAGCATGACCCCAGAAGAACAAACCTTTCACGTTAGTCTGCTGATCAATCATGTCGTTCTTTTCAAGAACAGCATCCACCCAACGAGAAACAGTAGTACCTGACTTCTCCATCATGTCTGGTGCATAGCGACCTTTAATCCATTCGTAATCAACGCCCCACACTGCTGCGAAGTGCTTCCATGAACCCGCTGCCAAGCCATAGTAACCAGGCAATGAATCTGGGTTTGGACCTACGTCTGTAGCGCCTTGAACGTTATCGTGACCGCGGAAAATATTAGTACCGCCACCAGACTTACCAACGTTACCGAGAGCCAACTGCAAGATGCAGGATGCACGCACCATCGCATTACCAATGGTGTGCTGGGTTTGACCCATACACCAAACAACTGTACTCGGACGATTTGTTGCCATAGTCTTGGCTACTTGATAAACCTGTGCCTCTGGAACACCGCAAGCCTCTTCAACTGCAGCAGGCGTCCACTTTTCCATCACTTCTTTGCGGATCTCATCCATACCGTATACGCGGTCGTTGATGTACTTCTTATCTTCCCAGCCGTTTTTGAAGATGTGATACAGAACGCCGAACAAGAAAGGAATGTCGCTACCTGAACGAATACGAACGAACTGATCTGACTTAGCAGCGGTACGGGTGTAACGTGGATCAACCACAATCACTTTGCAGCCGTTTTCCTTAGCGTGCAACAACATCAACATTGAAACTGGGTGAGCTTCAGCAGCGTTGGAGCCAATATACATGGCTGCCTTGGCATTCATCATGTCGTTATAGCTATTGGTCATCGCGCCATAACCCCAGGTATTGGCTACCCCGGCAACTGTGGTCGAGTGACAGATACGCGCCTGATGGTCTGTATTGTTGGTACCAAAGAAAGAGACCCACTTACGCAGTAAGTAGGCCTGTTCATTGTTGTGCTTTGATGATCCAATAAAGAACATCGCATCTGGAGAATACTTCTCACGAATACTCTTCATCTGAGCAGTAATTTCAGTAAGTGCCTGATCCCAAGAAATACGCTGATACTTACCATCCACCAGCTTCATTGGGTAGCGCAAGCGATAGTCACCGTGACCATGCTCACGCAAAGCAGCACCTTTGGCACAGTGCGCGCCCATATTGATTGGGGAGTCAAACACTGCGTCTTGACGAACCCAAACACCATTCTCAACTGTGGCATCTACCGCACAGCCTACTGAACAGTGAGTACAAATCGATCTCTTGACTTCAATCTTGCCCTTGCCGTCCAGCATGGCTTTACTTGGCTCAGCTACAGCTTTTTGCACCAAGCTTAATTGGCTAGCAGCAATACCAGCACCGACACCGACGCCTGAACGCTTTAGGAATGTTCGACGATCCATCGTCGGCACCGCTGCTTTTAAGCCACGCGATAAGCTGCCGATGAGGCGTGATGAAGTACGACTGCTTTGTGGGGTATTTGATTTACGAGTCAGACTCATATGATGTCCCTGGGAAAGTTTTTTTATTTATTAATGATTAAATCAATTCAACTGAAACCAACTCTTTAGAGCATGGTGCTTTCGTAATACTTACGCATGTGCGCAGTAATCGTTTGGCCTTTGCTCTGATCTTTTACGGTGCTACCAATTTCTTGAATAACAGCCTTACCAATAGAGGTTTGGGAGGCTACGGCAACCGCACCTACTGCAGCGCCTGCACCAATAAAGAAGTTGCGGCGAGATGGCTTATTTTCTTCGCTAGATACAACTTTGGATTTCGTGCTCATGGCATGCTCCTATTTGGTTATTCTTAATATCCGTCAAGTGTAATTCGTATTTGCATTTTTGACACTTATATGACTTGTAGGGCTAACTAGGACTTTCCCTTTGTTGCAATGCAACATTAAATCATGTCAAAACTTTGTCCCTCAATCGCTAGGAATTCTCGGGTTAGCGTGGCGATTGGACGATACAAATGCATCTCGGGAATGTCTTCAATCGCATCACATAAGTCCTCAAACCAAGGACGAATATGCGCATTGAAAAAAACCCTTTGATTTGTAAGGTTTGATACCTCTACATCGTCACCCGCAATCAGATATCGCATCACCTCGCAAAGTGCAGAGATATGGTCTTCGGTTTCAGTAACTTCTTCAGCCGATTCAAGACCAAATTCCTCTAATGCCTTGCGAATATTGACTAAGGGTCTTTCATTTAAATGACCCGCCATATAGAAAGAGCCATTAAGAACCACATTAGGCTTGCCCACACTAATAAAGTTCAGATCAAACTCATCATGCCAAGCTTTGGCTGGATTGTTCTTGGCTACCTCAACAACATCCATCCAGGCTTTGGCCAAAGGCGCCTCATCGCTTACATCCTGCTGATCTGCAGTAGCCGCAATTTGATCAAGCAACTCTTGATCTGGTGGCAAATGAAAAAATCTGGCGATCAGACCATAAAGATCCGCTCTCGCCAAATCCTCTGGCAGGCCTACATCACCTACTTCAGTTGATGCATTCTCTTTTTCGCTCATGTTTCTTTTTTCACCATATCCACTACTCGACAATCACCACACATCTTTAATCTATCCATTGCCGCTCCAGCAAAGGCGCCATGAGCACCAAGCTTAGTCAGCATCAGATCAACCATCTTCGCAGTACCGAAGGGCTTTCCACAACTGATGCAGTGAAACGCTTGCGTTTCATTCAGCACCACCTTCTGTTTCCGTTGCTCAACTGTTTGTAGGCGTGGCATTAAGGTGAGAGCATGCTCGGGACAAGTTTGGGCACAAATGCCACATTGCACACAATGCTTCTCAATAAACGACAGTATGGGTTCATCAGGATTATCGAGCAGCGCGCCCTCCGGACAACTGCTGACACAAGACATACATAAGGTGCAAGCGTCTTTGTTAATTGCCAGACCACCTAATAAAGAATTGTTTGGCAAAAACACGCCCAACTCAGGCAATGGTGTCTTTGCTTGCTTTTGTAAATGCTCTAGCGCAGCTTCCAAGGTTTCACGCTTTTGATTGGAGAGGCCATAACTGGCGGGCGTGCAAATGACATCCAGAGCGCCCCGTTGACGCAGCGTGCCCATGGCTTTTGATAGACCTTGAAGATCGTCTACAGAATCAGCCATTACCAATTGAATGCGCGCTTCAAAGCCATAGGCTTGCAAAATAGCACTCGCTAATTGAGCCTGCTCTTCAAGAGCGGCACGATAAGCCGGATCTTCATCACCACCCAATAGCATGATGACTTCAGCAAAGCCGTAGGTTAAAGCCCCCAACCAGAGATCTAAGCCAGTAGAGGCAATATGTTCTATGCCATAAGGAATAACAAATGATGGCAGTCCTTCATATTGTTTTGGCATCACATGCGCGGAGCGGCCCAAGCCATCAATCATGCGAGTGCCAGCCTTCAAGGTATGTAAGAGCAAGCTTGGGGCGACTGATTGATTGAGCTTTTTGGCTTCAGCATGAAAAACGCTAGCCAAGGTTTTTAATTCTTTACCTTGATGCGGCACGCTTGGATAGTTATAGCGCATCGCCCCCGATGGGCATACAGTCGAGCAAGCACCACAACCCATGCAAAGATTAGGATTGACTTCAACGCTACCTTGCCCATTTTTAAAGATAGAACGGATTGCACCGGTAGAGCAGACATCAATACAGGCACTACAGCCTACTTTACCGTTGCGTCCATGGGCACAAACTTTTTCGTTGTAGGCAAAATATTTAGGCTTCTCAAACTCACCCACCATCTCTAATAATTGATTTACAACTAATGCTTGATCAAGAGGATCTCTACCAGGAGCAAAGTAGCCCTGAGGAGTTTGGCTCATCGGCATTTTTGGATCTGCGCGTAAATCCAAGATCAAATCAAATTCGGCGCTGCGTTTACGTTCCACACGATCAAATGCAATGGCGCCAATACTGGCACAGGCGGTCACACAGTCTCGATGGGATTTACATTTGTCTAAATCAATTTGAAATGAGAGATCAATGGCATTTTCAGGGCAGACTTCAACGCAAGCCCCGCAACGAGTACACATCTCCGGATCAATTGGGTTTTGTAAATCCCAATCTGCTGAGAAATTACCCAGATAACCCTCAAGCTCAGTCACTACGCCGGTATAAATGGGATAGTTGCGCACTAAAGGCAAATCACCTGACTCGGTACACAACACAGAGATATCCAAAGAAGCGCCAAGCTTTTCTGCCCAAGGTAAGACCTGAGATCCAGGGCCTACTAATAACAATCTTCCCTGACTTTCATAATTCACCACAGGCACAGGCTCAGCTTCGGGCATATCAGCCAAAGCCAAAAGTGCCGCAATCTTAGGTCCTGATAATTTTGCTTCTTGCGTCCAACCGGCAACTTCGCGAATATTGACAAAGCGCAATGGCGCCACCAAAGGCTTTTCAGATTGCTCTGCTAATTCAGCAAAGAGTGCTCCCTCTTGCGTGCAAGCTACGATTAGAGAGTCAGAACCATCCAGGGCTTTTAAAAAAGATCCAACTTCCTGTCGACATAAGGAACGATGTACTGAAACACCCAAAGCCTTCGCATCCAAAGGCATCGTGCCATTACAGTTACAGACTAATTTTTGACTCATTGACAACCTTCTTAGGTTTTTTTCTGATCTGACGCAAGCGGCATTTCATCCAGACTGGCAGATTTTTCCTGTGCTTGGATTTGAGTGGATGTTAAATCACTTTGTGTGGGAGCCTCTATAGTGGCTTGCTCAGGCTCTGCTGCTTTAGTAATCCCAGCAGGCCCTTCCTTTTGATCAGCTTCATCACTACTCTTCTTGAAGAGATTAAGCATATCGCTTTGGACCATTCTTTCTAGCATACCAGGTGGTAAAGGATCCGGCTTGGAATAGTCATCAATATAGATATCTAGACCATCCATCACATTGAAATGGGGATCAGTAAACATCTTCTTAAGAGCGGCCTGCTGAACAGCAGGATCAACATCCGGTTTCATAAATGCAGAAAAGTCCGGCGCAAAGCGATCGATCTTTTCGACATCATCTAAAGTCGGTGGCGGTGGCACCTCAGGATCTGGTGCCTTCATTTCTGCATTTGTCTGAGCTAGTGGCTGAGTAGCTTCTTTTTGTTGCTCCGCTACTTCATCCTCTTTGCCTGCCTTACGGCGTGACCAGCGACTTAGAAAACCATCCGCCATCATTCCTCCGCTGAGCGCTCGGCGCCTTTAAATGATGCTGGCTTGTGCCGTTTTTTGGGCTCAGGTCGATAATTTTCATTGACATACTCTTGCAGCCAAGAGGCATGCTCATCATTCATGGGAACAGTGTCCACTGACTCTCCTCCATCAAGCAATCGCGCTGCTTCGTTATAGCTCACACAGATACGATGAGGAACGGCAATACTGACTTCCGCTTTAGCCATCTCAAGTGATTGCGCATCAATATAGCGATCAATCTCTTCTTCCAAGCGCCACATCACAAACCATGCGGGCGTTGTTGCAGAAACATTCAGGTAATAGCCTTCAGCCTCATCAGGAAAAAGATTTAATTCAAAGCCGGTGAATAACCAAGATTCACCCTCAGCATCACGACCCAAAAACTGCCCTGAGATAGCGCTATTTTGATTGGCATTGAATTGTCCAAAATCAGGGAGCACTTCCTGAGGAACCCATCGGTATGACACCCATGGGTTATCCATATTTTGTTTACGCATTAGCACTGCAAAGCGCATAAGTACCCAGCGCCTTAGGTGTTCTGAACCACAATGTTCGGAAATTTGCTGCTCATATCTTTTGACAGAGTAGCAACACGAATAGCGACTTGTCTTGCGATGTTCTTATAGATGGCACTAATGGCTCCATCCGGGTCAGCAACCACAGTTGGACGGCCAGCATCTGCCTGTTCACGAATCGATAAATTCAGTGGCAATGAACCCAAGAAATCAACGCCATACTCTTTGCACATTTTTTTACCGCCACCACTACCAAAAACATGCTCTTCATGACCGCACTGAGTGCAAACATAAGTACTCATATTTTCAATAATGCCGATGATCGGCACACCGACTTTCTCAAACATCTTCAAACCTTTGCGAGCATCCAACAGTGCGATGTCCTGCGGCGTAGTCACAATGACCGAGCCGGTAACAGGCACTTTCTGCGACAAGGTCAACTGGATATCACCAGTGCCTGGTGGCATATCAACAATCAAGTAATCTAGATCACGCCAGCGGGTTTGACGCAGCAGTTGCTCCAAAGCAGAAGTCACCATAGGACCACGCCATACCATTGGTGCATCCTCTTCAATTAAGAAACCAATAGAGCTAGCTTGCAAGCCATGACCTTCCATTGGCTCAATCGTATTCTCTTCAACAGATTCTGGTCTACCGGTAATACCTAACATCATGGGCTGACTTGGCCCATAGATATCGGCATCTAATATTCCGACTTGCGCACCTTCAGCTGCTAACGCTAATGCCAAGTTCACAGCAGTGGTTGATTTACCAACTCCACCCTTACCGCTCGCAACAGCAATAATATTTTTCACGCCCGGCAATAATTTAACGCCCCGTTGCACAGCATGCGCGACAACCTGACTGCTCACATTCACGCTGACGTTTTTAACCCCAGGCAATGCGCGCACAGCATTGATAACGGATTTACGAATCAAATCAAATTGACTTTTAGCGGGATACCCCAAAACAATATCGAACGAAACATCGCCATCTTCAATACGCAAATTTTTGAGGTTTTTAGCTGTTACAAAGTCGATCTTTGTATTGGGATCAAGCAAGCCCTTGAGGGCTACTTGTACAGCTTCTACAGTAACTGACACTACTTTCTCCTATGCTCAGTAGCTCTGAATACATTTTCAGAACTGCTTTAATTAATTTTTGGAACATCAAGTAGATTAACCGCACCAGCAAAACTTTGCTGAGCAGGTGCTTATGGATCTCTTGGTAATTATTGAATAACCGGAAAACCTGCTTCCGTAATAATCTGACTGACCTGCGCAGCCGATAAGGAAGTTTCTAGATTGACCATCTGAGATGGCAAATCAGCCTGTACTGTAGCTTGCGGATCTTGAGCTTGAATTGCCCTCGTTACGGCATTAATACAGCCCCCACAGGTCATTCCGGATACTTTAAGACTCAACATATCAACCTTTTTGCATTGAATTTAATTGGCATGAAGTAGATTATCTTCCATATGAACACCCTAAAAGAGATGAGTTCTGAGCTTTTTACCTTAGATATTGGTGGAATGACCTGTGCCTCTTGCGTTGGGCGGGTTGAAAAGGCGCTTCATCAGATCCCTGGAGTAGAAGCTGCCAGCGTCAATTTAGCAACTGAGCAAGCCAGAATTCGCCTCAATACATCATCCCCTAGCAACATTGCTGAGGTTATTGCGGCAGTGAATAAAACCGGTTATGAAGCGCGCTTGAGCAATCCCCACTCAAGTGCAGAGATAAAACCCTCGCATTCATTTTGGGGGTCAGATGGTCTGGGTAGAGTGTTACTGAGTTTTGCTTTATCAGCGCCACTCATCTTGCCAATGCTGTTGATGCCCTTTGGGATTCATTGGGCGCTATCTCCCAAATGGCAACTGCTCTTAGCAAGTCCAGTGCAATTTTGGCTTGGGTGGCGATTTTATAAGTCTGGTTTTAAAGCACTCCTGTCAGGCGTTGGCAATATGGATTTACTAGTTGCCATTGGGACAAGTGCTGCTTATGGTTTGAGCGTATCTCAAATGCTGACTTCACCGCATGCAGTTCATGAGCTCTATTTGGAGGGGTCTGCTGTCATTATTTGTATGGTGCTTCTAGGAAAATGGTTAGAGGCTCGTGCAAAGCAACAAACTAGTGAAGCGATACGAGCACTACAAAAACTTTGGCCAGAGCATGCAAAAGTCCTTGACCCTAGCATTGATATCGCAGAGGGTGTTCCACTCGACCAATATCGCGATCTCCCTCTAGAGCAGGTTTTCCCTAAAGACCGTGTATTGGTTTTACCTGGGGAGCGCATTCCTGTAGATGGCTTCATCTTGCTTGGATCTAGCCATGTAGATGAATCGCTCCTGACCGGAGAAAGTGAGCCAGTTAAAAAAATACTGGGTGCAAAAATCATTGGTGGATCACTGAATGGCGAAGGCTTACTGGTGGTTGAGGCGCAAGCTGTTGGCGTAGAAAGTGTTCTTTCCCAAATCATTTCATTAGTAGAAGATGCGCAAACCCAAAAAGCGCCCATTCAAAAATTAGTAGATCAAGTCAGTGCAATCTTTGTACCGAGCGTGATTGTGATTGCCATCATCACTGGATTGGTAAATTGGTTTTACCTGGACTCTGCATCGACTGCCATACTGAGAGCAGTCTCTGTCCTAGTGATTGCTTGCCCTTGCGCTCTTGGCTTAGCAACACCTGCAGCCATCATGGCAGGAACTGGTATTGCAGCGCGCTTTGGTATTTTAATTAAAGACCCTCAAGTACTTGAGTTAGTACACCGCTTAAGTATTGTTGCGTTTGATAAAACAGGTACTCTCACGATTGGTAAACCCAGGCTTCTCAATATCATTTCATTTACTGATTCTGTAGATGAAGATGCCATCTTAGCGAGTGCTGCAGGCTTGCAATTGGGCAGCGAGCATCCCTTGGCTAAAGCCTTGCTAGATGCAGCTAAACAAAAAGGGGTCAGCCCAATACCACCCTTGAAAAGTAAGGCGCTAGCAGGTATTGGCATTAGCGGTAAACCGAGTGCTGGTAGTTGGATGGGGCAAAGCCTCTGCTTACAAAGTGTTGCCTCACTAGATGCAAATCCACATCAAGCAGACATTATTCAAAAAGCACAAGTGTGTTTCGATGCAGGGCAGACTGTTTCTGTGCTCATGAATGAAGCTACTTCGTCTCCGATTGCGATCGTTGCCTTTGATGATGAACTCAAACCGAATGCCAAAGAGGCGATCGCTTCTTTACAGCAACTGCACATTCGTACCGTGATGCTCTCGGGTGATAACACTGCGGCAGCAAATCGCGTGGGTCAGTCCATCGGGATCGATGAAGTCTTTGCGCAGGTGATGCCAAGCAACAAAGCAGATATTATTCAGAAACTGCAATCCTCTCAAAAAGATGGTGATCGTCATTGGGTGGCGATGGTAGGTGATGGCATCAATGATGCTCCCGCTCTCGCAACAGCAGATGTTGGTATGGCCATGTCTACCGGTACTGATGTTGCAATGCAGGCTGCAGGCATTACTTTGATGCGTGGAGATCCCACTTTGGTGGCGGATGCTATTGATATCTCCAAGAGAACCTGGAGAAAGATTCAGCAAAACTTATTCTGGGCTTTTATCTTCAACTCCACCGGAATTCCGTTGGCAGCACTAGGCTATCTCTCACCAATGCTCGCCGGCAGTGCCATGGCACTCTCGAGCTTTTGCGTTCTGAGTAACGCCTTGCTCCTAAAACGCTGGCGTCCCTCTCACGCGTAAGCAATCCTTATTTGGGGATTTTACGAATGAGCTCAATATCGCCATAAATAGCGCGTGTTTCTGACTTTGTATTATCAGTATCGGTTAATAAGGCAATCCCAATGACTTCACCAGGAGCCTCACCATAAGCATGTCTGTAATCAGCAGCAAGATCACGTTGATGTTTGTGCCAATTTCCTAAATTTTCCCAACCAGAATCCACCACAATCATTTTGATACGCGAGGTATGCGCATTGGTAATGACCGTGTCGATTGGAGATTTACCTGACCAGATATACATCAAAGTAGCGTATGGCATTTCTTGACCGCTAATGAGACTGGCCATCTCAAAAGTCATTTTTTCTTTTAAAGAAAGTTTTGATTTATTGCCATCAAAGGCGACCAAAATTCTTAAGGGCGCATCATCTTGATAACTCTCAGCATTGTCAGCATCAGGCAAAGCGCCTAAAGCCTTCCATTCCCACTGTAACCATAAATTATTTGCTTGACGTGGGCGCAGTTTCACCGCCAACCCTGAAGCAGAGGTTTTGGAGTTGGCACTCAAAACAGTTTTGCCTTGGTAAGTTTCTAGGCGATAAACCGTATTCTTTTTATAAGGAGCAATCCGATAGAAATTCCAGCCATTAGGCATCCCATCGCGCGGAGTCTCAGCCGAAAATTTTGGCAACTCATCTTGTGCAGGAATTTGAGCAACATTAAAAGCCTGCCCTGACTCATTTTGCACTGATCCGCCACCCAGCCCTGCGCAAGCCGTTAGAGCCAGCGCAATGCAGACAATGAAGAAAAGGGAAAGGAGCTTGGGCATGGGCTAATTGTCCCAATTATTGACCTAAGTAAGTCTAAAATCAAAGTATGCGCCGACAATCTCCCTCTAGCTGGGCTGCAATCTGCATCTGTATTGCAGCAGTGGTGCACTTTGCTCTAGGCTTTGCGATTGAATTCTCGGTTGATGAAGCGCATTACGCACTGTATGCACAGCATCTAGCGTGGAGCTATTTTGATCATCCGCCACTCGTTGGCTGGATTCAGTGGCCACTAGTAGCACTCACCTCCTCCGAAGGCATTATTCGATTGATCCCAGAGTTGCTCTGGGTACTTTCCTGTTTCTTGGTTTATCAAGTGACTTTGGAGGTGCATCACTTTATCCAAGGACGTAACGCTGGATATCTGACAAGTGCACTGCCATCGTCTAACACTTGCGGACTCATGGCAGTACTAGCCATCATTGCGGCACCAATGCCACATGTATTAGCAATTGGCTTGTTACCCGACAGCTTACTTATTCCGCTGAGTCTAGTTCTGCTGTTGATGGCACTACGCTGGTTAATGAAAGATCACTTCAGCATTGCTGATTGGCTTATCACTGGAGCATTACTTGGTTTAGCGGGACTCAGTAAATATACTGCCGTCTTTACTGCAATGGCATTGCTGCTGATTTTTTTAAGTAGCCCTAGAAAACCTTGGATTAACAAAATCGGTTTTTGGCTTGCTGCAATTGTTGCTCTTCTACTCATTAGTCCTGTTCTATATTGGAATTGGACTCATGACTGGATCTCATTTAAATATCAAGTAGCTCATGGAGCTGGCAGTGTTTGGCTCTGGCGCAGATTTGGTGGCTACCTGGCTATCCAAGTGGTGGTCTATGGACCCCTACTCATTTTAGGTGCCTACCTTTTTATTAAACATTGTATTCACGGCACCAGACTAGCTTTATTAGCCTTACTAGGATTCTTTGTGATTCCTTTTGTAATCTTTACAAGTCTCTCTGCTGGTGGCGGATTACCACACTGGACATCACCTGCATGGTTTTGTCTGGCGCCATTTGCAGGCATTGGCTTAGCAAAAGCATGGTCCACTCAACGCCATCAGCTCATTCGAATTTTATTCATCGTACAAGTTGTACTCTGTTGTATTGGATTTGCCTATGTTCTCTCTGGTGGCATGAATTCAGCAGCTATCAAATCCAACCCGATTGCAGATCTCTATGGCTGGAAACTAGCAGGTCAAAAGGCTGTTGAATTAACGCAAGCAACAAAAGCGAGTGGGATCGCCGTACAAAATTGGACTTTAGGTAGTCGCACCGCTTGGTATGCCCAACCGCTTCCAGTGTTTGTTTTAGATGAACGTCAAGACCAGTTTGATCTCTGGTTTGGACAATTGCCCCGTGGGGCAAACATCATCCTCGTGAATTGGTCGGGAATGTCTTTTGCACCCCCGCTTGGTAAGCAGTCTGCCTTTGAACGCTGCGAAGCTTTGGATACCCTAGAAATTATGCGATTTGGACAAATCTTGTCTAAATTTGACTTTAGCCTTTGCAGCAACTGGCAAGGCACTGGTTTAGCGAAGTAATTCACCCAAATTCAAGACCTTAGGCGCCCAAAGCATTATCCTTACGCCTATGAGTTCACTGCCCCAGTCCACCCCAAAAGCCCAATCTGGGTGGAAATCAATGCTAAAGCGCGCCTGGCCGACCATTCGCATTTTGCTATCCATCGCCCTACTTTGGAAAGCCACCAGCGGAATCGACTGGCATACCCTCCTTGATTCTGAAATCAAGATGCAACCAGCTTGGCTAATAGCTGCAGGAGTAGCGATTTGTTGCGCGTTTATTTGTGGCGGTCTGCGTTGGGGATTTTTAATGCGGAGTGTGGGTTTTCAAGGTAGCTTCAAAACTTATGTCGCTCTATATTTTGCTGGCGGACTCATTAACCAAGGACTACCAAGTACGCTAGGAGGAGATAGTTATCGCGCCATCACCGCAACGCATCTCAACAGCACCGGAAATCTCACTGAAACACAAGAGCTTGATGAAGAGCTTCATCACTCTGTTGATTTAGAGCATGCCCCTGCAAAACTGCGCCTCAGCTTTGCGATGGTTTTAGTGGATCGCTTTTTAGGTTTAGCGGGCAATAATTTACTCGGTGGCTTAGGCTTAATTCTCGGTGGCGCTACGCTTGCTGCCTGGGGACAAGATTTAGGTTACGCCGTTGTTGCCGTCATGGTGTTAGCAGGGTTAATCATCGCCTTGGTATTGGCTTGGGCGCCAACCCGTCAACTACTGCAAAACTTACTTGACCGCCTGCGTATGAACAACGCCATGCCTGGTATTCGTTTGGCCTTTTCCTGGCCGATGAATATCGCACAAGCACTTTTCGCAATCGCCATTCATGGCTTCATTATTTTGGCTTTTGGTTGTTGCCTGAGAGCCTATGGTGCAGAAGCGCCAATCTCTAGCCTGATGATTGGCCTGCCCGCATTAAGTCTTTTGTTAATGCTCCCGATTAGTATTTCTGGCTGGGGCTTGCGTGAAGCAACTCTATCGTCTGTGCTAGCACTATGGGGCGTTAACCCTTCACTTACCGTATTAGCCTCCATAAGCTATGGTGCAATTACTGTGATCTCAGTCCTGCCGGGTGCTTACTTTTTACTAAAACGAAAATAATTCTTTCAGAGCAAAATTATGACTATTAGCGTCAATACCATGCGTGCCATTGATCATTGGGTTGGAGTGCCCCTTTGCGCAATTGCCAGCCCATTAGTGGTGTTGATAGATGGTGTAAAAAGAATTTTTAGCCGTGGTTCAAAAACTCCCAAGAAATTATTGTTTATTGAACTCTCTGAAATGGGGAGTGCCATCTTGGTTGACCCTGCGATGCGTAATGCACAGGCGCGTGGCGCTGAATTATTTTTCTTAATCTTCAAGAGCAATCGCGCTAGTCTCACCCTTTTAAATACGGTTAAGCCAGAAAACATCTTCACGATTGACTCTTCAAGCTTGGGTGGATTAATTAAAGACACCTTGCGCTTTTTGCTCGTCGCCCGTGCACATCGCATCGATACCGTGATCGATCTTGAGCTCTTCTCACGCTTTACTGCCCTTCTCACTGGACTATGTGGTGCTCGTCATCGCGTGGGTTATCACATTTTTCACGGGGAAGGTTTATGGCGTGGCTTCATGCTTACCCGCAAGGTGCATTACAACCCGCACATTCACATTACTAAAAACTTTCTCTCTTTAATTCATGCAGCTTTTGCAAAAGAGATTGAAGTGCCTTTTAGCAAAATTCAGATTCCGGATTCTGAAGTCAAACTTGAGCAAGCCATCATCCATCCAGATGTTATGAAAAAAGTGCTTGCTCGGATTGAAAAGAAAGCTGCTGAAGCCGGCATTCCCTATACCTATGGAAAAAATCGCCTCATTTTGATTAATCCGAATGCTAGCAATCTCTTGCCACAACGTCGCTGGGCGCAACAGCGCTTCTCGGAGCTCATTCAAGCTGTAAACCAGCGCTATCCAAACGATTTAATTCTGATTACGGGCTCCCCTACTGAATTTGTCTATGTCGATAAAGTGCGCTCTGTTGCCAATGTTAAAAATGCTCTGAACTTTGCAGGCCAAGTTACCTTTACTGAATTGCCACCGCTGTACACGCTATCTGATGTGATGGTGACCAATGATTCTGGCCCAGGTCATTTCTCTGCAGTGACACCACTCAGAACAGTGGTTCTGTTTGGACCAGAGACGCCTACCCTCTACGGCTCTATTGGTAACTCTATTGCAATCACCGCCAATCTTGCTTGCTCACCTTGCGTGAGTGCAGCTAATCATCGCAAAACACCTTGTCAAGATAATGTCTGCATGCAAGCCATTTCGGTTGCGCAAGTATTGGATAAAGTGACTGTTCAATTGCAAGAAGCGGATAGAGCAAAAGGTCGTTCAGCTGGATGAGCAAGACAGCAATCCCCAAACTAGCTTGGTTTGTCCCGCTTGCTCCTATCGCTCTTGCTGCAGCGATTTACTTTGGGGAATTTCAAAGTAGTAGCTTTTTATTCATTAATCGTCTTACCCAGTTATTGCCTGACACAGTTTGGGCCTGGCTCACTTTTCTAGGGAATGGCTGGGGCATATTTGCATTGGCATTTCCACTACTCCTTTTAGCGCCCCGCTTACTCACTGCCGGTTTATTTGCAGGTACCCTCTCCGCAATTGCCAGCACAATTCTCAAAAACGGGTTTGATCTTCCAAGACCAGCTGGTCTTTTAGAGAATGGTAGTTTTTATCGCATTGGCGAGCCCCTGCTGCATAAAGCATTGCCATCAGGTCACACCCTTACGGCTTTCGCGATTGCCAGTGCACTGTATTTTGTCTCCAGCAGAGCGAAGCGTGGCCATCTATTGCCGCTGTTCTTGGTTGCGGCATTAGTAGGCTTATCGCGCATCGCAGTTGGCGCACATTGGCTCACAGACGTATTGGCCGGAGCAGGCGTTGGCATTTGGTGTGGGATGTTGGGTGCCCTACTTGCACAATACGTTCCAGAGAATCAACTATCCCTCAAGAATCTTTGGCCTCGCTTGATTGCTCTTGGCGGTGTTGTAGCGATCTATGCGCATTACACCCAAATTATGGATCTTGAATTAAATCTGCCATTGCAATATGCCTCCATAGCCATCGTAGCCATCACCTTAATATTTTTTGTTAAAGCGCAATTTAACAACTCACGTGGCAGCCTAGAATAGTTTTGTATGTTTAGCTATCGACATGCTTTTCATGCTGGCAGCCATGCTGACATTCTCAAGCACCTTACCCTTATTCATCTTGTAGAGTATTTACAAGAAAAACCAGTAGCCTTGACGATGGTCGACACCCATGCTGGAGCTGGTATCTATGGCCTAGGGGATGGCTTTGCTGCTGTGAGCAAAGAAGCAGAAGGTGGAATATATCGTTTATTGAAGTTCAAAGAAGCGGGCAATCCCATTCCAGAAAGCGTTCAAACATATTTGGATTGTATTGAGGCGGAAAATGTTGGGGGAGAGCTCAAGACTTATCCTGGGTCCCCATTTATTCTGGCTCGACTGTTGAGACCGCAAGATCGCCTGAAGTTATTTGAACTTCATCCCAAAGAAATTGATATTCTTCGCCATAACATTGGAGAACTGAAGCAATCAAAGCAGATTGATATTTATGCTGAAGATAGTTTCAGCAGACTGAAGGGCTTACTACCGCCTCCTAGTAGGCGCGGTTTAGTACTCATTGATCCTTCTTATGAAGACAAGCAGGATTATCGGTATTTAGAGCTTGCAATCGAAGAAGCATTACAGCGTTTTGCTACTGGCTGCTACGCAGTCTGGTATCCGATTCTTTCCAGAAGAGAATCTATCGCCCTACCTGATCGCATGAAAAAGATTTGCGCCGCTCATCAGCGCTCTTGGCTTCATACTGAGTTGCGTGTTGAAAATGCACCTGGTGAACGGCGCCTTCAAGCGAGTGGCATGTTCATTATTAATCCACCGTGGACACTAGAAAAGCATCTCGCTGATGCGCTACCCACTTTAACCAAGGCTCTAGGTATTGATGGTGGAGCGCAATTCTTACTCAAGAGTTTTGAGGCATAAAACGAATCTTAGATTTACTCAGTCGCGCACATCAATCATGATCTCGTTGCGACGCATGAACGGGAGTGTCCAAGGCGGGTTATAGCGGGCGAATTTTGGTGAGCCATTCGCTGATAGATTGTGTGTCTTCATCCACTCTTCTAACTCCAAGACTCTCTCGGCGACTTTTTGACTGTTATAAAAACCTGAGAAGGTAATCACCGCTCTTTTGACTGCAGGAATTTGCCTGATCTGCACCTTTGAATTTAGGGGCTTCGGTAGCGTTTCCATAGTGTATTCAGAGGGCATGACAAATGAAACCACCCATTGCCCAGCCTTACTCTCAATATTGACTGGGGTGGTCATGGCTATCTTGGCACTTTTAGCAGGCTGCTCCTCTACCGCAACTGGAGTAGTCATCGCAATTTTTTCACTAACTTGGTTTTGGCCAAAGATATAAGCAGCAATGAGCCGAAAGCCTTGACCTGATGCTTCATCGAGATCGCCCTCAACCTGAACCTCAGCCAAAATCATCGGCGCATAAGATCGAAGTTCAAATGGGGGCGCCTTTTCAAGCACGGAATATTTTGGCTCTTCAATTGCCATGACTGCCCCCGTGAAAGTCAGCGCTAAAAAAAGAATACTTTGCGTGATAAATCTTTTAAAAGACATCTTCACCAGCTTGTCTTAAGATTAAAGCCTGCAGCACTGTACTCAAGAGTAGCACTTGCTCCAACGGGTAGAGTAAGTTTATTGGCTTGATGGCCAAATGGTAGATCAGTCAAAATAGGAATGGATTTTGCTAGGCGATGACGAATAGCCTCAACCGCACGCTCAAGGGTGTAGCCTTTATCGTTGTCGAATAAACGATATGCCGAGAAACCCCCTAGTAATACTGCTGCCTGATTACCCAGTTCACCAGCATCCAATAACTGCATCAAGGTTCTTTCCAGCCGATAGGGATGCTCATTCACATCCTCTAAAAATAAAATACCGCCCTTGGTTTGGGTGCTTGATGGCAGGTAAGATGTTCCGATAAGACTGGCTAGCACCGTGAGATTTCCACCCCAAAGCATTCCAGTAATTGAACCTGAATCTACTTGCCCCAAGAATGCTTGAGATGCATTAATAGTGCAATCGAGTTTTCTTTCTTGTATGGCAGATAAGAAATGCTTCCACATGAATTCATCTGGAGGAATTGGCTTGCCATTCTCATCGATTCTGCCAAAGTCATAATTGAGCATAGGGCCAGATAAAGTAATCGCGCCCGTCTTAGCCAAGAGACCCAGCTCAAAACTGGTGAAGTCGCTATGCCCACAAATCTGGAGCCCACCCTTCACTGCTTGAGCAATTGCATTCCATTGAATATCAGACAGCAGACGATGAATACCATAACCACCACGCATTGCCATCACAATTTGCTTCGTATCTAATGTGGCTAAGTGATTGAGCTCATTTAATCGCTCGGCATCACTTCCAGCAAAACGCTCGTGTACACGATGAACACAATCAGGATTATGAATCGCCATACCCTGGCTTTTTAACCAAGCAATCCCCGCTAAGGGGCTCTTCTCATCCAGACTAGCGCCTGATGGAGCAACCAGATGGATGGAGTTCAACGTCGCTCCCTAAAGAAGCTGCGCAGTAATTGACCACACTCTTCACTCATGACGCCACCCTCAACGCTGGTTTGATGATTAATTTCTTTTGAAGAGAATACATCCAAAACACTTCCAGCGGCACCTGTTTTAGGATCTGGTGCGCCAAAGACAAGCCGCTCCACCCTGGCATGCAGGATGGCGCCTGAGCACATTGCACAAGGCTCTAGGGTTACATATAGGGTGGTGCCTGGAAGGCGATAATTTGCTTCTACCCTTGCCGCTTCTCTCAGAGCCAGCATCTCGGCATGCGCACTAGGATCATGATGCGAGATAGGTTGATTAAATCCCCTAGAAATGACCTTACCGTCGCGTACTAAAACTGCACCAACCGGTACCTCATTTGCAGCAGCAGCTAATTGAGCTTGCTCAATCGCTTGCTCCATAAACTGATGATCAAGTTCAGCTTGATTCATTTAAGTAGGGTGAACGTCAGCCCAACAATTTGGAGTTTCATATAGACGAATTGCTGAGAGCTCAAGACGACCACCAAATGCTTTAGCAAAGACAGGCTGCAAAATAGCGAATGCAGCATTTGCCAGATTCTCGACAGTGGGAACATGCTCCATGATGACGGTTTTATGATTTGGCAATGTGGCCAAGAATGCCACCAAACCTTGATCTTCTTTAGCCACTAAAAATGCATGATCCCATGGTTCAACAACATGTTCATTGGTGAGCTTTTTGATATCACCAAAATCTAAGACCATGCCATCATCGGCTTTGCCAGGATGATCTGCCACCTCACCAGTCAAGGTCACCTCGATTGCATAGCGATGCCCATGCAAATGCTTGCATTGCCCATCATGATTTGGAATGCGATGACCTGAGTCAAACTCAAGACGGCGGGTAATGGAGATAGCAGCTTGTTTACTAGTCATTTGGTACTTTAAAGAATTGGGCGCAGCCCTTTTATCGGATTCCAATCAGTTTATGCGATTGAATACTCAGTCTCCACAAGGGACGTTTTTGGCACAACCCCACTGCCAGCTCTGTATTGCTTTTAAGATTTGGTCCATCCATGGGTTGTAAGAAGCGATTGCGGTAGTCCATCTTCTCAAAACGGGCCATTAGATTTTCTACAGAATCGTGTCCAGCTTGCGGAACCACCAACTTGAGTTCGTTTGCCTGCAACACAATCAGATCAGACCCTGCCTTTGGACTGACGCAAACCCAGTCAACACCTTTCGGAACCTTGATGGTGCCGTTGGTTTCAATCGCTATCTCAAAACCTTTTTGATGAAGCACGGTGATGAGCTCTTGATCTAACTGCAAGAGTGGTTCACCACCAGTAAACACTACATAACGTTGCTGCGGGCCTGCCGAAGTACTTCTCCAAGCAGTCTCTATAGCCTTTGCTAAATTATTGGCAGTCTCAAATTTTCCACCACCAGCACCATCACTACCGACAAAATCGGTATCGCAAAATTGACAGACTGCTGAAGCACGATCCTCTTCGCGACCACTCCATAGATTGCACCCGGCAAAACGGCAAAAAACAGCAGCACGTCCAGCGTGAGCGCCCTCACCTTGTAAGGTTGGAAATAGTTCTTTAACTGTATACATAGCAATTGGCTATTTTAAGCGCTTTGCTTACTTCCAGGAGACCAACTCCCATTGCCAATAGTCTTCCCAGTAGGCGTTTGACCAGAACACTCCGGGCGTAATATAGCGCCCACTGCCCCTGCGGATCACCCAGCGCCCGATTTCTGGAGAGAACCAGACGTCTTCCTCGCGGATGTTTTGAACTCTAAAGAGGTCATTACTCTCAAAATAAGGTATCTCATTGTGGAGGTGAAGAGTTAGAAACTTTCCTGCTGGAGACTGGATTTGCTCCCAGGCAAGTGCCGACATATTGAGTCCCCAGTAATAACTTCCATCTGGATAAGCGGGAACTTGGTAGTGGGTTTTATAAAACCGATGCCAGCCCACCTGAAGTTGTTCAGGCCAAAGAGGAATTGCCTGCTGAAATTTTTGTGGAGGACTCCAATGCGGATCCTGCAAGACAAAGCCCCAGGGCGCTTGGATTTCATCGGGCAATGGACCCGACTTAACTCCCGAGCGTGTAATACGAATTTCACTACCTACCGAGACAACTCTTTCGGTGACGGTATCAATGATTTCTTGGTTAAATACATTACGGACTTGGTAAACCCATTCTTGCCCTACCTTGGGCGCCCGAACGATTGGCGTTGGTATGGGTTGACCTACATTGACACCTTGAGGAAATGGCTGCGAAGAAATGCACCCTAGCAAAAAAATTGGCAGGGCTACTAAAAAGAATCTGCGCCAGTGTTTTACTTGTATGAAGTGAGTTGCCATTGAAGACTATCTTCCAAATTAGGCATGCCTAACTGACCCTGAATCATATAAGAGCCAGAGGATTCGCGGGCAACCCAACGACCAATACTGGGAGCAAACCAGACAGTTTCTTTACGGATGCAATTGACTTTGTTGTCATCATCGCTCACATAATTAATCAGATTTTGGTAACGCAAAGTCAGAAAACTGCCTGCAGGTACAGTCATTTGTTCCCAACCGTGGGCGCTCATATATTCTTGCCAGCCATAAGCATTATCGGGGTAGCCTGCCAAGCTATATTTGGTAATCAATTGCTTACTCCAGCTTGAAGCTAACTCTTGAGGCCATAAAGGGATGGCTGGGTTGAAGCTAATGACCCTAGACCAATGCGGATCTCGAATCACTGTACCCCAAGGTCCTTGAATTTCATTGGGTAGTTTTTCGCCGCTTTCGTTCGAACGATCAACCACAATCGTTGAACCAATGCTGGCTACACGCTCAGTAATCAGCCCTAAATTTTTACCGTCAAATACATTGCGTTTAACGTAGGTCCATTCCTGGCCAACTTGGGGCGCACGAATAGCGGGTGCCGGGTTAGGTTGCGCAACTGGAATGCCACGCTCATATGAAAGCGGCACGCCACAAGCTACCGGCGCTAACGCAGCCGATGTGATGAATGTGCGACGAGATAAATTCATATACTCTCCTAATCAATATTTATTGTGACTATACCCCAAGCAAACTGAGCTCTTCAGCAGTAAATCCTGCTTGCTTACGAGCCTCGAAATTAAATGGCCCCCGTAATTTGGGTGCGGAATATTTTTTTGCTAGATCTCTATAGGCGATAATCGGCGAGAGATTATCTTTCTCGCATAAGAAATTGAACCAATGATTACCAATGGCAACATGCCCGATTTCATCTCGGAGAATGGTCTCTAGAATATCGACTGCGCCGAGCTCTTTAATTTGCTTGAAACGATCTCGAATCATGGGTACGGCATCTAGGCCCCTAGCTTCCATGGTGCGCGGAACAAGCGCCATCCGAGCAATGACTGAGTCTTGTGTTCTCTCTACCATTTCCCACAAACTATTGTGTGCAGAAAAATCACCATAAGAAAAGCCAAAAGATTGGATGTATTCGTTCACTAGTGTGAAGTGGTAAGCCTCTTCTTTGGCAACTCTGAGCCAATCTTCATAGTATTGCTGAGGCATGTTAGGAAAACGCCAAATCGCGTCTAAGGCAAGATTAATCGCATTAAATTCGATATGGGCTAGTGAATGCAATAAAGCCACCCTTCCCTCGACGCTATCCATTTTTCTTTTGGGAACCTGAAGAGGTGGAATCAATTCAGGCCGTTGTGGGCGCCCAGGCAAAGCCAGATCTTGACTATTCAATAGTGCAGCAGGATTCATTTCGACGAGTTGCTTGTGATATTCGTCAAATAATTGAAAAACTCGGCTTACCTTTATTTGCGCATCGGTAATGGCCAGTATTTCAAGAGTGGCTTGGCGTAACTCAGTCATTTATCAACAATATATAGGGTTCTCAAAGCCTACAAGAAAGATTGCATCGTCATATTTTCCACGATGAAAACTCATTGCCATTATAGGAACAGGTCTTGTATGATCAACAGGGTCTAGAACGAACGCAATTGCTTAGGGAGCGATGAAATGTCCAGAGATAAATTGGGATTATTTGCATTTGGCTTAGTACTAATAGGCTTTGTGGTGTTTGTAAAAACCGGCTCTTTTTTTCTCTTTTCCATAGGCATCGTATCTGTCGCCCTGTTAGTGTTTTCAAAAAGCAAATTCATTAAATAGATGACTGGTGAAAAGCTAGAGCTAATCTTTGAGTTTGGTGTGATATTGATCTCACCCATCATCTATCATCTCTATCTTTTGAAATACAAAAAAATTGCGCGAGAAATTGTTTTTAAGGATATCAAGATTTACTTGTTCCTTTACATTCTGATTGCCATCACCGGCTTATTCGCTCTATTGAGATAGCCCAATCATGAAGGCTGAGTTGGCTTAAATCCTAACGGTCGTATTCGCTAGCAAACTCATGATTCACGTCGCGATGCTTTGCCTCATCCTCTCGGACTGCAATCACCACATCACGCAATGTAGCGTCTGCAGATAAGTTCCAATAGTCAATGGCAATTTTTGGCGCAGGGATATTGGGTAAGCTTCCATTATCAATTTCACGTAAATATTCTGTATAGGAATAAACCGCTTCTTCTTCAAAATATCCAACAATACGATGAGCTGTTCTTGGAAAAAAAACGTAGATAACAAAAAACATATTCCAAAATACTGCTTGCGCAGTCAGGACTAAAAAGCGCTCAAAGGCATTTGGCTTAGCAATCTCAATAAAAGTCATTAAGTGCATTCTTTCATTTTCCGCCTCATCCAACAAAGTACGAATCTTCGGACCATATCCCGTTTTCATCTTGCGCAAACTGATCAGATGCGTCCACATCCCAGAAACCATGCCTGGAACACCTGCAACGGTCTCAAGAACGACTGCGCGGTGACCATATCTTTTTTGGAAAAAAGTATCTGCAAAAAAACGCATACTTTTTGTAAAGAAAAAGGCCACCCGGTCGGAGAAATTAATAGGTTTGTAGTGACTCATTTGATACTCTTAAGCTTGTTATTTGTATAAATATTACTCGCTTAAGTAAATATCTGCTTGGCTCAGTGAAGCTTGACGATAGAATGCGTTCTACGGTGGATTAAACGGCTGATGGTGTCTAAAGCCACCTTAACCCAGCCATGCAGGGCCAGTTGATGAAGTTTGTATAAGCTGATGTACATCAGCTTTGCAAACAAACCTTCCACCATCAGACTGCCGCCAATCAAACCTCCCATCATGCTGCCCACACTACTGTATTCACCCAAGGATACGAGCGAGCCAAAATCGCGATATTGATAAGGTCGCAGCGGCTTGCCATCCATGATTTGATTGATCTGAGAAAAGAGATGTGAGGCTTGTTGATGGGCTGCCTGAGCTCTAGGAGGAACAATGCCGCCCTTGCCATTATTCGCCCCTGGCCATGGGCATGCAGCACAGTCTCCCATTGCAAAAATATGAGGGTCAAGGGTAGTTTGTAGGGTTGGTAATACCAACAGTTGATTAGCGAGATTACTTTCTAAGCCGCCAATCCCATTCAAAAAGTCTGGCGCCTTAACCCCAGCCGCCCACACAATTAATTCAGCTGGAATTTCTACGCCACTAGATAAACATACTCGATCAGACTGTATTTCTTTCACCTTGGCATTAGTCATGACTTCAACGCCAAGATCTGTGAGTAACTTTTCAGCCGCGCTGGAGATTCTTGCAGAGAGTGCAGGCAATATTTTAGGAGCAGCCTCAATCAAAATGACTTTGAGATCTTTCTCGGGATCCACGCGATCCATGCCAAAAGAAATAATCGCACGCGTAGTGCGATGCAATTCTGCGGCTAACTCTACTCCAGTAGCACCAGCCCCAATAATGACAACCTGTAATTGATGGGCTTCCAAAGGCTTGGTTTGAGCTTGCGCCCTAAGACAAGCATTGATCAAGCGTAAGTGAAAGCGCTTTGCATCTACAAGAGACTCAAGCCTTTGAGCATATTGTTCAACGCCCGGGGTTCCAAAATCATTCGTTAAGCTGCCAATAGAAATGATTAGGGTGTCGTATTGAATCGTTTGCTGAGGCGTAATCAATACACCCGCGTCATCATAAAAAGGGGCCACCTGAATTTGTCGGTTGATTCTATCAATACCGGTTAACTCACCCAGACGAAAACTAAAATGATGCCAGTGTGCTTGCGCAATGTAATCTAGCTCTTGATCGGCAAGATCCATAGAGCCTGCAGCAACCTCATGCAGTTTTGGCTTCCATAGATGGGTACGATTCTTATCCACCAAAATAACGGATACTTTTTTAGAGCCACTGTTGCGGGAGCGAAAACGATCGCCGAGTTTGGTTGCAAGCTCTAGACCGCCAGCGCCGCCTCCCACAATCACGATTCGATGTTCTTTAGTCATGGACTTCTCTTGATTTGTTTTACCTGCATCCCAGTCGCACTTTTAGGGGAAGGGGCCATTCAGTCGAACTGTATCCCAATTTAAAACAATCGCAATACTGACCCATACCAAATACGGCAAGATATATAAGCTATATTTAGTAGAAATTTTTCTGATTGTCAGAAAAATAGCTAGCACTGAAAGCCATAAAAACACGGCTTCATATAAAGACCAATCAGGTCTTTGAAAACGAAAATACAAAATGCTCCACAGTAAATTCAGAAGTGCATTGAGCCAAAAGAAAATATTCAGGCGACTGAGAATCAAAGTATCCGAGGTCAAGTGTTTTACCCCTACCCAAGCGATACCTGAAAGAATAAAAATAGTAGACCAAATGGGACCAAATAAAAAATCGGGGGGTTTCCAAAAAGGCTCTTTTAAAGCGTGGTACCAAGGCCCCAAATCCGTTGCTAAGCCGCCCAGAATGGCTATGGATAGGCCCCACACAAATGGCACGACCATTTTCTTATTCAACATGGGTTAATCAGCCTTTGGTTCAGTATTTAAGCGTAATAGTTGATTAAGAAAAAAATCAAAATGAAAAGATTCAGAGTGCCAAAGATGATGGCAACAGGTTTACCAATGTATTGCCACTTTTGTTCTTTTGATAAACCTTGAGTCTCTTTTTTTTCTTTCTTAAACATGAAATAGATCGTTAGATTTGAAAATGCTCACGCACCTTAGTCAGAATTTTTTTCGAGGATAGACCGTAAAAATCTAGCAGCACATTAATATCACCATGCTCGACATACTCATCGGGTAGGCCAATTTGTAAAGTCGGTATTTGAATCTTGTGTGCTGATAAGGCTTCTAAACAGGCGCTACCAGCCCCTCCTTGGATAGCGCTATCTTCAACAAAGACCAAAGCATCATGATTTTTTGCCAGATCTAATAATAATTTTTCATCTAGAGGTTTCACAAAGCGCATATCGGCAACCGTAGCATCAAGCTCCTCTGCAGCCTCTGGCGCACTGTAAAGCAAAGGACCAAAACAAACGAAAGCAATCTTTTTACCGACGGCTACAGTATTTTTGATTTTGCGAACGATCAATCCTTCGCCAACAGTAATAACCTCAAGTTTCTGAGAGGCTTCAGGACCCAATCCAGAACCCCGTGGATAACGCACCACTGAGGGACCATTTAAGCTAAAAGCTGTGGTCAACATATTTCTGCAATCTGCTTGATTAGATGGCGTCATGAGCACCATATTCGGCAAGCATCTTAAAAAGGCCACATCAAATGCACCTGCATGTGTTGCACCATCTGCACCAACCATGCCGGCTCGGTCTACGGCAAAGACAATCGGTAAATTTTGCAAGGTCACATCGTGGATCAGTTGATCGTAGCCCCTTTGTAAAAAGGTGGAATAGATAGCGACTACTGGCTTGAGACCTTCACAAGCAATACCTGCCGCAAAAGTCACCGCATGTTGTTCTGCAATGCCTACGTCAAAGTAACGCTCAGGAAACTGTTTTTCAAACTGAACTAGACCAGAACCCTCGCGCATCGCTGGCGTAATACCAATCAGACGCTGATCTTGCTTTGCCATGTCGCAAAGCCATTCACCAAACACTTCGGTATAGGTTTTTTTACCTGGCGCGGAAGGCTTTAGACCTTCGCTAGGATTAAATTTTCCCGGCCCATGATAAGCAATCGGATTTAACTCTGCCCTCTCGTATCCTTTGCCTTTTTTGGTAACGATATGCAGAAATTGTGGACCATCAGTTTGGGCAATCTTTTTTAAATTACTCAATGTGACAATCAAATCTTCCAAGTTATGACCATCGATTGGGCCATAGTAATCAAAACCAAATTCTTCAAAAATGGTAGCTGGACCAATCATCCCCTTAGCATGACCTTCCAGTCTTTTTGCAAACTCTCGCAAGGGAGGGCTATAGGAAAGCACCTTATCTAAGCCTTTTTTAGTGGCCCCATAAATTGAACCGCTAATGAGTTTTGCTAAATATCGATTGAGAGCTCCGACGGCTGGCGAAATCGACATTTCGTTATCGTTCAAAATCACGATCAAAGGAATGGATTTATCAACCCCGGCATTATTTAAGCCTTCGTAGGCCATGCCCGCGCTCATAGAGCCATCTCCAATTACAGCAACCACATTGCGCTTTTCGCCCTTCACCTTACTGGCGACCGCCATTCCTAAAGCAGCTGAAATACTGGTGGAAGAATGTGCTGTGCCAAAAGCATCGTATTCGCTTTCCGAACGCTTAGGGAATCCAGACAAGCCTCCAAACTGACGCAACTGAGGCATTCCCTCTCTGCGCCCAGTCAAAATTTTATGAGCATAGCTTTGATGGCCTACGTCCCAAACGATTCTGTCATCAGGCGTATTGAAAACGTAGTGCAAGGCGACTGCTAACTCTACTGTTCCAAGATTAGAAGATAGATGCCCACCCGTACTAGCAACAGATTGAAGGATAAATTCACGCAATTCATCAGCCAATTGTGGAAGCTCAGACTGTTCGAGTTGCTTTAAGTCCTGCGAAGAATTAATCGTATGGAGTAGTTTGGTGACCTGGAGCATATTCAACGCCGTCATTATTTTGGAGGATAAATACTAGTGAGAATTCGCTTGAAATCTTCGATCTCATTATTGGGTGAATTTTGTAATGCATTGATAGGGGCATGCATAAATTTATTCGCTAGGGCATCTGCCATGATCGATAAAACCTCAACCGGATCTTCGCCCCTTTTAATACGCCGCACTGCTTTTTCCAATTCAATTTCTTTGAGTCGGTCTGCAGTATTTTGCAAGGACTGAATGATTGGCACTAGTGTTCTTTTTTGTAGTGTCTGGAAAAATTCACTCACACCATTGTCAATAATAATTTCAGCATCAGCCATTGAGAGCTCGCGGATATTACGACCTTCATTAACCAGGCTGCCCAAATCATCAACCGAATACAGGTAGGCATCCTTGAGAGAGCGAATCTCTGGCTCTATATCACGTGGCACAGCTAAGTCGATTAATACAATCGGCCTACTACTTCTAGTCTTCAAAGCTGTTTTAACAAGCCCCATACCTATGATGGGCAAGGAACTAGCCGTGCATGAAACAACGACATCAAACTCATGCAAACGGGTTGGTAGCGATTGCAAAGGAAAGGAGTCGGTTTTTAAACCCTTCTCGGCAAAAACTTTGGCCATTTCGTCGCCACGGTCAACGGTACGATTCGTGATCGCAATCTGCTTTGGTTTTTTACCCGCAAAGTGTGAGGCGCATAACTGAATCATTTCGCCTGCACCAATAAATAAGACTTTTGAGTTATTTAAATCACCAAAGATTCTTTCAGCTAAGCGAACTGATGCGCTAGCCATAGAAACTGAATGTTTACCAATATCCGTTGTTGCGCGTACTGCCTTAGCAACTGAAAAAGTTTTATTAAATAGTGGCTTTAAATATGATCCCAATGTGCCTGCTTGATCAGCGAATTCAACCGCTTTCTTCATTTGACCCAGAATCTGAGTCTCACCCAAAACCATTGAGTCCATTCCGCAGCTCACTCTAAATACATGCTTTACAGCATCAGTCTCTTTTGCAGAATAAATATATGGCTTTAATGCATCACTGTGCAAACGCTTTTGTGCAGTCAGCCAATTAAAAGCACGCTCTTCTAAATGATGACTCGGTTGAATCACGTCATTAGCGGCACAGTAAATCTCCATGCGATTGCAGGTCGATAAAATAGCGACTTCGGGCATTAACTCGCGATGGGTGCCTCGCAAATAATCACGAAGATCTAATAATGAGTCTTGCAAATCCTCTGGAGAAATAGCGACACTCTCTCGAATATCAATTGGAGCTGTGTGATGATTCACACCAAGATTGAGTAATTGCATACGAGAGGATATCTAAAAATAGCTTGAAGTGGGCATAGAAAAATCATGAAAATGATTCTTCCCCGTGATTCACAAGATGTCAATCAAGATTGACACCTATTTCGGTTTCCCACCTAGGGAAAACCCACATATGAACCCATTATTGCTGGCTCTTAGCAGCAGCCTCGTAAGTTTTGAATTTTTTGTATGAATTCACTGTGGAATACAAGGCCAAGGCCGTGATCAGCACAAAAAGTAAATTGGTAAATGAATACTCCTGATAGAGAATCCAGATCTGCCCGAGCAAGGCGATGGGGAAGACAACGATGGCAAATTTGAGCCAAAGCATGGTTCTTTTAAACTTCGCATCAATTGGGCTCGATGTAGATTGCTTATTCATAACCTATCCTTATCAAACAAGAGGCTGGACCTCACATTAATCTCAACGCAGTATACGAAAAATGAAGCTTGTGAGGCCCTGCGCAAGAATGAAGGTGAAAATTGCCCCCATGAGGCCCATAAAAACACCAGGGACGTCTCCTAAATCGAGCTGCTTGGCAAATAGGAGGGACATGGCAAACCCGCCTGCAGCACAAGCGATCTCAAAAATGATTTTGATAGTGCTAAAACGCTCACTAGATTGACTCATATGACACCTCAATTAGACCGTGTTCGGAGCCCATTTTATCCCCCAAAAGCCCTAAAACAGCTCAAAAATAGCTGTTTTGCCATGTATTCTGCAGTGCAACACGTTGACTTATAAGGGAAATTCCTTAGAAAAGTGTCTAGATTTTTTTACACATTAGGACTAAATTCACCTTGTGGCAAAGAAGGTTAATTAGTACCCTCGTGTGGGTTTGCACGACGCAGTTAGATTTGAGAGGAAAACACTATGACAAATAACACTCTTACAGGTCTGAGTGTTGAGGAGGCGGAAGAGCTACATCGCAACCTCATTCAAGGTACGCAATTTTTTGGGATGATCGCAGCACTTGCCCATTTACTTGCTTACATCTATTCACCTTGGTTGAAGTAATTTAAGGAGCTTAAGATGATCTACGGAAAAATGTGGACAGTAGTAAGACCAACAGTTGGCATCCCATTGTTTTTGGGTGCAGTAGCAGTTGGTTCCTTTTCAGTTCATTTGGCATTACTTAATAACACAACTTGGGTGAAGGCTTTTTTAGAAGGCGGTAAGTCTGCTAAGGCTGGCGCTACTTCTGGAGCGCCCGCGGCACCAGCAGCACAAAAATAAGTTTTATTTTGTCTCATAAGACCTAGATCGTTAGATCTGGGTCTTATTTTTTTGTTTTGCATACTCGTCAGTTAAACTCAGTTTTAGATGAATCGCTTTAGTCAAAAATTAATCAGTACCTGGGCTAATTTAGGTCCCCGTTTTTTGCCCTTCGCAGACGCCGCTTCTGCTGAACTACCACTAGGTAGATTACTCAGACTATCCCTCTTCCAAGTATCAGTTGGCATGGCCTTAGTGCTCTTAGTGGGCACACTGAATCGAGTAATGATTGTGGAGTTACATGTACCAGCATCATTGGTATCGATCATGGTTTCCTTGCCCATTATTTTTGCTCCTATTAGAGCGCTGATTGGTTTTCGCTCTGACACTCATAAATCTGCTCTCGGTTGGCGTCGCGTTCCTTATATTTGGATGGGAACCATGGTGCAATTCGGCGGACTAGCCATCATGCCTTTTGCTTTGCTAGTATTAGCTGGTGCAGGCAATGCGAGCGAAGCGCCAGCATGGATTGGACTAGCAGCTGCTGGACTGTCATTTTTATTTGTTGGCGCCGGCATTCACACAACGCAAACCGTTGGTCTTGCCTTGGCTTGTGATCTTGCACCACCTAAGGCGCAGCCTAATATTGTTGGCCTGATGTTTGTGATGTTACTCATTGGTATGATTGGCAGCGCTTTGATTTTTGGTCAGCTATTAGAAGAGTACAGCCCTGGACGCTTAATCCAAGTCATTCAAGGAAGTGCTGTCGTCACGATTTTGTTGAATGCTATTGCACTTTGGAAACAAGAAAGCCGCGAAGAAGCGCGTGCTAGAGCGCAAGTCGCTAGAGAACAAAACTTTAAAGAGTCTTGGGAAACCTTCAAGGAGGGTGGTCAAGCAATTCGTCGCTTAATTGCAGTAGGTTTTGGCACCATGGCATTTAGCATGAATGATGTTTTACTAGAGCCTTATGGTGGTGAATTATTAAACATGAGTGTGAGTGCTACCACTGTGTTAACTGCTACTTTGGCCGTTGGCTGTTTGTTTGGCTTTAGCATTGCATCCAAGGTATTAAGTGCTGGTTACGATCCTTTTAAGATGGCTAGTAATGGCGCCAAAATTGGTATTCCTGCATTCATGTTGGTCATCATCGCTGCGCCATTTAATAGCACTCTCATTTTTATTCTCGGGGTGGTATTAATTGGCTTTGGTAACGGGCTATTTAGTCATGGAACCTTAACTGCCACCATGAGATATGCTCCAGAAAATCAAAGTGGCTTGGCATTGGGTGCATGGGGAGCAGTGCAAGCAACTGCTGCAGGGATTGCAGTTGGCTTTGGAGGCATTTTTCGGGATATTTTGGCTGGCATGGCTTCCAGAAATTATTTTGGCGAAGAGCTCAATAGCCCAGCTACCGGTTACTGCGGTGTCTATCTAATAGAAATCATCTTGCTGCTCATCACTATCGCAGCAATGACCAATTTCATATGGCCAGCTAAGCCAGTAGAGTCGGTTGCTTAATTGAATCTGCCTGCTAGGCTCCTAAGCTACTAGTCGTCATCAACCCAATGACCAACTTACCGCAATTAGCTGAAAAGACCTTCATCCTTTCGGGCTTCTTCATTAGCTCGGTTAGCTTTATCTTGATTAGCTTGAGTCTGTGGGACTTCATTTCTGCCGATATGTTTTCTTTTGGTCTTTCTTCAGGCATTCGTGTATTGGGTGGCTGCGCTATCATTGGATGCCTTCTGAGCGCAATTGGCTACGGAATTGGGGATTATTTTAATAACGAAGTGAAGGAGTGAATATGTTTAAAAAATCAGATTACTTCATTCTCATGGCGGTGGTGATTTCATTCTTTACCTCAGCCTATTTATGGTTTGTAGTCCAAGATCGTGAGCAGTCGATCTTTACAGCGCTTTGGGTGCCCTCAATATTTTGCTTTGGGATTTATTTCAAATTATCTGCATTATTGAATCGTAAAAAATGAGTAACACTACCCTACTCCTTCTATCGATCTTTGTTTTTTGTCTCTTAATTGCTGGCCTGTATTACATGGTTCGTGAATTTATGGGTGAAGTTCAAGATGCCTTCCCAGATGTCAACGAATGGTTAGACTCCGATAAGAAGAAAAAGAAGTAACTACTTCTCTAGGCAGCATCTCATTTAGAGTAGTTTTTGAAGCGCTTCTTCCATCTTACTAGCGCCATCGGCCGATGCAAGTCGTGTGATGGATTGACCATCTTTGCTCACAATAAACTTAGTGAAGTTCCACTTAATCCCAGTGGTTCCCAATATGCCAGGAGCCCGATCCTTTAAATAAGCATACAAGGGATGAGTGTTATCCCCATTCACATCAATTTTCTCAAACATCGGAAAAGTCACACCATAGTTAGTGCTGCAAAAGCTTTGAATCTGCTCTGCAGAGCCCGGCTCTTGAGCGCCGAATTGATTGCATGGAAATCCTAAAATTTCTAACCCTTTGGCTTTGTTTGCCTCATACAGTTTTTGTAAATCACGGTATTGAGAAGTAAAGCCGCAGTTACTGGCGACATTCACGATCAAGAGCACCTTACCAGCATAATCCTGTAAATTTTCTGCACTTCCATCAAGTCTTTTGAGGGGGATATTCGGTAGCATATTTCATTCTCCAAGATGATTAAATTGATCTACAAATCTTCTATACTCGGGTGATAATAAATGGATTATTAGGCTTTCGCTCTATGGCTTTGCCTCCCCTAAACTATCAAGATTATTAAAGGCTTGCGTGACAATAGATACAGCACCTTATCGAAGCCTCTGCACTGACTGTGGCATTTCTCGCACTGATAATCCAAAACGTTGCGGCGAAGCTTGTCAATTTATCAAGCCCAATTACCCAGAATTAGAAACTCAGGTTCATGGCAGGGCAAGAGATTTGGGTCGCCCTGATGAACTGCATTTTGGTCCCTTCATCAAAATGCTGAGGGCTGCACTCAATCATCCTAGTGCAGGCGCGCAATGGACTGGAATTACCACTCGGATCGGGGAGCGCCTACTTGAAACAGGCGCAGTCGATGCCATTCTGACGATGACCGAGGATCCCCAGGATCGCTGGAAACCATTGCCGATCATTATTGATAAAGCATCAGATATGGCCAAGTGTCGTGGCATGAGAATGGGCTATGCGCCACTTCTCTCGCTATTAGAGCCGGCGATTGCTAAAGGCTATAAAAAGATGGCTGTGATTGGCATCCCTTGTCAGGTATACGCTTTAAGGGCTCTAGAAAAAGAATTAGGCCTCGAAAAACTTTACGTGATTGGAACGCCGTGTTCTGACAATACCACCACTGAGAACTTTCATCACTTTCTGTCCTTAGTTAGCCCAGAGCCAGATGAGATTAACTATCTTGAATTTAGAGCGGATTATCACGTTGAAGTGCGCTTTAAAAATGGCAAAAAGAAAGAGATTCCGTTTCTGCAATTGCCGCTCTCTACTTTGCCAAATGACTTTTTTCCCTTAACCTGTCGCACCTGTGTTGATTACACCAATGTGCTGTCTGACATCACAGTTGGCTATATGGGCGGTCAGGGTGAGCAATGGCTGATCGTTCGTAATCAACGTGGCGAAGAATTACTAGCGCTCTTGGGTGATGAAGTGCACACCTCTGTACCAGGAAGTGCTGGCAAACGTCACTCAGCCGTGGTGGGCTTTATGAAAAATGTTGAGCGCGCTGCTGGTGGCCTTCCTTTAAGAAAAATGCCGAACTGGTTAAGACCGATTGTGGGTTGGTTAATGCCTAAGGTTGGACCTCGTGGTCTTGAATTTGCTCGCACTCGCGTAGAAATGAAAGCCATTGAAACTGTGATTCATCTAAGAAGAGAGCAGCCTGCAAAAATGGCCTCGATGATTCCTAAACACATCTGGCCTCTAGTAGAACCCTATGGCATTAAGCCCAGCGAATCAGAAATTCACAAACCTTAAAACCTATTTTCCCTTTGGAGTATTCCATGGCTTTATTTCTATTCGGTCTCTTTATTTTTCTCGCCAGTCACTCTTGTCGCATCTTTGCTGAGTCATGGCGCAACCAAATCATTGATCAAATCGGTGAAGTGAAATGGAAAGGCCTCTACACCATCATTTCCTTAATTGGATTCATCATCATGGTAGTTGGCTATGGGCAAGCAAGACAAGATACCTTGGTTTTATGGCAGCCTAATGCATTTCTCATTTATATCGCCTTCGTATTAAACCTCATCGCCTTTATCTTCTTAGCCGGAAGCTCGCCTTCGAATAATGCGATCCGCCTCAAGCTAAAACATCCAATGATTCTCGGCGTCAAAGTATGGGCCCTAGCGCATTTACTATCTAACGGCACCCTAGTAGATCTCATCCTATTTGGCAGCTTTCTCATCTGGGCTGTTTTGGATTTTCGTTCTGCCAGAAAACGACCAGTTCATATGCCTGAGCAAGCTCAAATCAGCACTAAGGCTACTGTGATTACTATCGCTTCTGGCGTGATTCTCTGGGTGGTTTTCATATTCGGATTGCACCAATACTTGATTGGGGTTTCTCCTCTCGCTCAACTCTCTTAAGCGCTAGTTTTGGCGTCTGCCCCGATGAGTCTAAAGAACGCTTTAGCGTCTCTATTATTGACTTTGGCTTTATGGGGTTGCGACTCTCATGCACCCAAAATAGACGCGATTGATCGTAAAGCAAAGACACTGGCATGCGTTCTCAATGGTAGTCCTATGCAGATAGTCATTCATAAAGACTCGCTGGTTGCAAGCTTGCTCTATGAAGGCAAAGAGATTAGGATTGACCTATTAGAGGTGAAAGATTTCTACCAAATATTAATGCGCTTTGACCCACAAATTGGGCAACTTAAAATCAATAAGATTGGCAATGAATTGATTCAACTCAAAAGCGGTAATGAACAAATCACTACTTGCAGCATTCAACTCAACTGAAAAAAACTGAGGCAAATATCATGAGAAAACATCACTACATTTTTGGCTTACTTTTTTTCTTGTGCGCACAAACTGGGGTGATGGCCCAAGCTGAACCAAAGCCAAATGCTCCTGTTAAAACAATCCCTTCACTAGACGTTGCCCGCTACCAAGGGACTTGGTACGAGATTGCTAAGTTTCCAAATTGGTTTCAAAGAAAGTGTATTGCTGATACCAATGCCACCTACAAGATCAAAGATGATGGCAATGTGAGCGTGACGAATCGCTGCACATTTGAAAATAATGAAAAAGGTGAGGCCTTAGGCACCGCAAGGCAAATTGGTGACTCCACCTCACCCAAACTAGAGGTCCGTTTTGCACCAGCTTGGTTAGGGTTCCTGCCCTTAGTCTGGGGTGACTACTGGGTCATTGATATTGACCCAGAGTACCAGTTGGCCGCCGTCAGCGATCCTAGAAGAGAGTATCTCTGGATACTCTCACGTACTAAAACAGTGGATTCCAATCGCTACCAAGCGCTATTAAGCCGCCTGGTGAACGACAATGGCTTCAGTCTCGAAAAACTGAGCCTGACCCCACAAAATTAAACTGAGAACAAGAACTTAATAAAGACAATTCCAGTAATCAAACCGGAAAAGGCAATAATCCCAATCAGATACATTTTGCCGGACTTCATTTTTAAGGTTGCTGCGCTGTTATCTTTCATGATGCCACTTCCTTTCAGTAGTCAAAACTGATTAAAAACTGCTGTCAAACAAACACCCTACTCTTTAAACTTTTGCAAAACCCAATAAATGGGCGGTATCTTTTAAGAAAATCTTGAAGTGCGCCAAAGGATCACGGCGAACAAGTTTCTTATTCATATACGATTCAAATGTTAAACGCTGAACGTCTTTATCTTCACACATCTTGACAAAGCGTTCGCGGCGTTTATCGTTGTTGTACCAAAAACGCTGCATGATTCCGAGTACCAAAAATACAGTACCGTGTTCTTTCATGAAACGCTTGCGAGCTTTTGCTAACACCTTGCCATTGCCAGTTACCAGTAGCTCTTCAACAGCCTCAGCAGCGACTCTGCCGCCATACATTCCGTAATAGATGCCTTCGCCTGAGGCTGGCGCAACTACGCCAGCGGCATCTCCTGCCAAGACAACATCTCTGCCGTTATCCCATTTTTTTAATGGCTTCATTGGTAGCGGTGCGCCTTCATGCCTGAGCATTTCAGCACCCTCAAGACCAGTTTGTTTCTTGAGTGCGCCTACTGCACTTCTCAAAGAGAAGCCTTTATCAGCAGTTCCAGTTCCAATACTCATGGTTTTGCCATGAGGAAAGATCCAGCCATAAAAGTCTGGGGATAAAGCACCTTGATAAAAAACATCGCAGCGAGAACCATCAAAATCAGCTGGTGGATTATCAGGAACCTTCACTATCTCATGATAGGCAAAGACATATTCCACATCCTTAGCGCCTGGAATCGCTTGGCGTCCAACTCCAGATTTAGCTCCATCTGCACCAATCACTGCTTTAGCACGAACAGCTATAGTTTCATCAGGCGCACCATGCTTGCCGCGCACAACATAGTGAATGACTGAGACTCCATCTTGATCTCGAGTGATTTTCTCAAAGATGCCCGTTCTTCTCTCGGCACCATCATTGGCAGCACGCACGCGCAAAAATTCATCAAACTTATCGCGATCGACCATCCCGACAAAGCCGCCCTCAATATGCATATCTACTGCCTTATCTGACGGCGCAATCATTCTGGCGCAATTGGCCTTAGCTACTAGGAGCTCATCAGGGATTTCAAAATCCTTAATTAGGCGTGGAGGTATGGCGCCGCCGCAAGGCTTGATTCGGCCCATGCGATCCAAGAGGAGCACTTTGCGACCTTTCTTGGCCAGATCACTTGCAGCTGTAGCTCCAGTAGGGCCACCACCAACTACTACGACATCAAAAGTTTCTAAAGTACCCATTCTGATCTCCATATATTGAGCACATCATTTAATCTTGAAAAACTTACGCACCTACCAAATGCTTTGACAACTCGTTTGTTTGCTTGTGCGGACGTGTCTGAAATGATAAGTACGCAGCCACAACAAATAAAACAGCTTCTAATAAAAAGACAAATGCATAGGCAGTCGCTGGGTTTCCTAAAACAATCCGAGCTATATCGCTCAGACCAGTCCCGACGATGCCACCTAAACCAAAAGCAAGGGCCTGCGAAGCGCCCCAAATACCCATGCGAACCCCTTCACGCTTTTCACTGCCTAAGCTGGCAAATTGCATCATTGAGCCAATGGCTGCAATTGAAAAAGCGCCATTAAAGATACCTAAGAAAAAGACAGCGGTCTTGAAAAAGAGACTGCTGGCAACCGGTCCGGATAAGACCAAGCCCATCATGGCAATCGCTGAAGCAAGACACCCACCAATAGTCCAATTGCGCAGAGAAGTTAAATTCTTGGACTTTGCTCTGCTGGTAATGAACGCTAACGTGAGCATCCCTACCAAGACACCACCATTTTGAAGACCTGATAAAGCCGTGGTTTCAGCAGGAGTGTAGCCAAATGCTACTGCAGCAAATGGCTCCAAGATTAAATCTTGTGAACTATAGGCCAACATGGAAATAAAGACAAACCAGGTAAATGAGCGTACGGCTCCCTCTTGCCAAACTTCAGCAAGTGCCTCACGGAAATTAACCTTGGTATTCTGTTTTTGTAAATCCTCGTGGGCTAGATTGATCGCTTGTTTTTCAACTGACTCTGCTGGTGTCTCCATACCCCAAATAGCCAAAAAGGTAACGATAACTGCTATTACAGAAACGGTAGAAGAGATCATCAATAAACGCTCAAAAGAAAATGGCGTCAAAAATTTTCCGCTGATGCTGGCAGTCATTGCAAAGCCAAAAATCATCATGAGCCAAACACAGGTTGCTGCAGCTGCTTTGCGTTTGGGGTCAACGCGTTTAGCAAGTAAAACCAATAAGGCAGTACCGCTAGCACTCACACCAATACCAATCATGGCAAAGGCAACTATCGCTAGCGCAATACCCAAAATAATAGATTGCTCCAAGAGAATGATTGAAGTTGCAGCCAATATGCCGCCACTTGCTAAAACCAATATGCCGCCTCGTATCCAAGGTGAAGCACTTCGAGTCTGATCTGAGCCAAAACCCATGCGGGGACGAACCAATTGAACCAAGTAATGCAGAGCAACTAGTGCTCCAGGCAAAATAGCTGGAAGTGCAAGTTCAATTACCATCACTCGGTTTAAGAGAGAGGTGGTTAAGACCACGATGGAACCTAAAGAGGCTTGCACCAATCCTAGCCTAGCAATTTGCAGCCAACTGAGATAAGAAATGTTTGCGGTGCTCATAGGTTCAATGAATTAACTGATAGCGAATCGCCCTGCTACTGCAAATGCACTGACCATCATTCCTGCAACAAATAATGGCACCCCAAAACCACTCAAAAATAATGCGCGCTTAACTGGATCCTGCAAGAAATAATGCATCATCTTGATTTGACCGGCGATGAGCAGCAAGATCACGAATGCTTGCCAAAAGGCACCCCAAATCAAAAGTAGCCCAAGCACGCCGAACTGTGGAACCAGCATCATCAAACAGGCATTTTCAGCGGCGCCTGCGATACCTAGTTGCACTGGCAGAGATAGAACGCCCATTCGACGATCGCCCTCTACTGCCTTGAAATCATTCAAAGTCATGATGCCATGAGCGCCAATGCTATATAGAATGGCAAGCAAAATCGAAGGGGTCGATGGAAATACATCACCCATCATGACAGCCGAACCAGTAAACCAAGCTAAGCCTTCATAAGATATTCCGCAAGCGGCATTGCCCAACCAACCGTTTTGTTTAAAACGTAATGGCGGCATGCTGTAGAGCCACGCCAGTAAAAGACCGAGCAGTGTCGCAACAAATGCCCAAGGACTAATAAACCAGCCCAATGCCAGTGATAGTAATGTCCAAATGAAAGCGACATAAAGCCCCCAAGTTCCGGGCATGCGACCTGAAGGAATGGGACGCTGAGGCTCATTGATGGCATCTACTTCACGGTCAAACCAATCATTCACTGCTTGGCTAGCCGCACATACCATAGGGCCTGCCAAGATCACGCCAGCGATTAATAAATGCCAGCGACCCTGAAAAGAAACACCAGTCGCTATCACCCCGCAGGCAAAAGCCCACATTGGCGGAAACCAAGTAATCGGCTTCAGTAATTCGAGAATGGCCGAGGGCGCAGGATACCTCTGCACCGGAAGAGTATTTATGATCGCATTCCCCATTTCCACAAGCCTTCACTAGAAAAAGGAACAACCATCAAAATATGCTCCAACACAGCCAAAGATAAAATCGCGCCGGTGAGAGACATGGAAGCTACTTCAAAATCAGTACTGCTGGGATGAATTGCAACCTCCCAGAGTGGAATAGCGCACAGCACACCACCAATTACTGAGAGGGGCAGCAAGGGATTCATCGGCTTGCAGGTGAAGTAAGTAAAGATGTATTTCAGGTGATTCGGTAAAAACCGTTCGTTCAGGTTCAGTACACCCAAGAAGATATTGAGCTTCGCACTCTGTCTCATGAGCCAAAGAATCATGAAGGTCCAAAAGCCTGTCTGGTTGGCACCACCCCAAGTCATGATGGTTACTAACACTGCTAGAACTACCAAAGCAATTTCATGGTGCTGAATAGTCTGAAAGGCATAGTGCATCTTTTTTAAGCCACGACAATCTTCAGGACAAGGCTCTCTACGAGGGCCAGTGACATAACCGAATAAGAAACCGATTTCTTGCCAACCCCAAACTAAAATTGCGCAGGTAAAACCACAATAAGCTCCCGCTACCGTACCTAAGTTGGCACTTGTTTTCAGCCCTACCAATGCCATAGCTAGCACCATACCGCTTACCCAAAAAGCATTTCTATAGGTGGAGGGATGGCGCTGATTTAAGAGCAGGATGATCCCGGTGCTAAACCACCATATAAAAATCGAGTAGAGGATAGGCCAAACGATGCTCATAAAATTACCAGGTAGGGACCATCCGAACGTTGGCAGGTAAGGTGTTATCTTGGACTGGAATGAAGTAAAGCTTCGCAAACACTAAACCAGCGCGAGCACCCAGAATGGCTGTCTTCACCTTATTCATGAAGCCACCCTCTTTCTTGTATGCGTCCATCTTCTCAAACAAGGCTCGCATCTCCTCAAGATAGTGATAGAAACGCGGATCATCTAAATTCACAGAAATTGGGAAGACCTGCTTAATAATTTCGTTTGTGATGAAAAGTACTTTCTTGTCGTAATCCGTTGGAGAAATTTTCATCGCTTTATATAGCTCAATGCGGGTATGGTCGCGCACATACATCGTTGCATAGACTGCCAAGATGAAAAAGCGAATCCATAATTTATTTACACCTTGCAGCAACTTAGGATTAGCACGCATGATCAACGCAAAGGATTCGCCATGACGGAACTCGTCATTACACCAACGTTCAAACCATAAAAAGATTGGATGAAAACGAACCTCAGGGCGACTCTCAATTTCCCTAAAGATCGTGATGTAACGGGCATAACCAATCTTTTCTGAGAGATAGGTCGCGTAGAAAATAAACTTCGGCTTGAAGTAAGTATATTTCTTAGCTTTTGCCAAAAAGCCTAAGTCAATACCAATATTAAAGTCCTTCAGCCACTGATTAATAAAGCCAGCGTGGCGGCTTTCATCCCTGGCCATATAACCGAACAAGTTACGCATATCTGGGTTGCTGACCTTACGCTTGATCTCAGCGTACAAAATACATCCAGAGAACTCAGAGGTAATCGAGCTGATTAAGAAATCAACAAACTCATCATATAAGGCGGGATGCAGATTGGAATAATTCTTATCCATATCTGCAGGACGCTGGAAGTGATCCGCATTATTGTCGCCCTCATACTCTGCCATCAATGCATCCCACTCTGGACGCAAGGAGTCAATACTAATGCGATCCATCTCTTTAAAGTCAGTCGTATAAAAGCGCGGGCTTAATACCGCATCTTCTAATGCCATCTTGGTGGAGTCATTGATTGATCCCTTTGCAGGGATCTGACTTTGCAACATACTTTCTGCGCTATCTAAATTCATTTCCAACTCCAATAAATATTTATGACTTACTTACTGCTACTACATTTGATGCATTAAATAACCTAAAAAATGTTCCAGCATTGGTAGGGCCAAAAGACTCTAGGTCTACCATACGACCAGTTGCGGTATCAGCTAGAGTTAAACGACCATCTGTACGATAAATTAATTCAAATGGAGGTCCACTATCCAAGCCTCTGCGTTTTCTTTCTTGTGCAAGACCGCGCAATGTACCCCTGACAAAACCGGCTTCACCTTGCACAGCCTCAATTTGCTTACCAGTTTTGTAATCGATGACAGCGATAGAGCCATCAGGACGATCCTCAAAACGCAGTTGCAAAACTTTTAGAGGCGATGCATCAGGTTCACGCACCTGACTCAAGTCGCGACTATTAATAAATACCAACAATAAAACAATGATGATCACATCAGCGATCAGCATTTTCGCAACGGGTGATAAAAAATCTTTTCCTTGGGTAACACTCATGCTGTTTGTGCTCTCGCTTGTTCAACTGCAATATCTTGAGGCTCTATCTTGCTAAGACCAGTGGATGCCTTCCAGGCTTCAGTAAGTAATTCTGCAACCTGCTGTGCCTCGGGAATACAACGCATCATCGGTTCTGGTTTTGCTAAACGCCAAGGCCGCACGTGAGGCCATAGGTGGAAGAAGGCAATCTTATCTTCGGTAGCAATTTGCATTGGGATATCACCAGTACCATCTGCATATAACTTTAAATCAGCACTTCTCAGCGTTTTATAAGGGAGGTTAAAGGTCACCGTCAACACAATACCCACTCGCATCACAATTCGACGATTGGTTAAGGTATACATCGTGGTAGTTGCTGACCAGTAAGCCAAAAGACCTATTAGCAGCAGACCAATCAGCGCTAAAAATACTGCGAGCGCAACACTACTCCAACCTTCTGACAAACCACCTTCACTACCTGCTACTGAGAAAACCTGCAAAACCACGATGACTGCAAAATAAACTGCGAGCCATGGCAGACGAAATACATGTTTAGCCATAGCAGTCCAACTAGGAGCGCCTTGCCAAAGAATCGTTTCGCCAGCAGGTAATGGTTCGGGCAACCCTAAGGCTGCCTCGAACTCATGCTCTGCTGATTCATATGGTTTTTGATTCACAAAATACTTTCAATTGAATGGGATTTAAATAAGGGGTTCTTGGCGCTCTGGGGTCGCATACAGAGTACCGCCGCCAAAGTAAGCCATGATCTTTTCTTCTTCTAAGAGCGTAATCTGATCTTGACTCTTTAAGCCTGGCACTAAAGCAAACTGATTGCCCAAGATCGATTCCACCTTGATAGCGTCTTTACCAATACGAGAAAAATTCATTGGCAGTAATACTCGTCTGCCTCCAAACTCTGGCAAGGTTTCAATTTCAAAATAGCGAATCACGACTTCAGCCTGATCAATCCAGAGCTCTTTCACGGTGCCAGCTACCACACCATCATCACCCTTAACTTGCATACCAATCGGATTTCTATCCTGCTTGGCTACGTTAAATTGACCGAGTAAGCGCCCCGGCAAAATACGTTTTTGACCTTCTGATGTCATGTCAGGAATATCCGCACGCTTCGTAAAGGCGCCCGGCCCTACACCGTCTAACATCGGGTTACCAGTTGGCACTAAAGGCGCACCATTTAAATAGCTTGAAGGTCTAGCGGCCACTTTTTCCAGAGGCTCATCTTTGGGAACAGTGACATCGCCCCAGTACTCTGTATGAAAAGTCTTCGGTGCCGGCATACCAGCTATTCCAGCCGCTCGTCGGATCTCGCCACGAACGTCATACTCTAGCGGAAAACCTTCACGCTTACTTTCTATAGTCAGGTAATAAACGAGGCCTGCAAAAAATATCCAAAATGCATATAGAACCAATTGTGCAACATCTACATATTCTGTAATTGCTCCGGTTGCCATCTTGCTCTCCCTTTTAACAATAATGCTTATCGTGAAAAAACATACTGTGCCACTATTTAACTTGGTAATTCATCTAAACCGAACTTCTGAGAAACATTCATCACAGGTTCCTTGTTCATAATGACTAAAGGTCCAATTGCAATCAATGTAGCAAACAACAAATAAAACTCAATGTGATATACAAAACTATAGCCTGTAGCGGTAGAAATCAAACCCTCACCTAGGAAGCCATTTGTCGCCAGGCTAGAAATCACATCCCGTATGACGCCGCCAGCTACAATAGCAATACCAGATGCGCTAGCGTGTACCGCGCCCCAAGCACCTAAAACCAAACCATTCATCCCGCCTGATTCAAAACTCATGGCGGCAGTCAAAGTGCTGACAGCAAATAAGCCGCCTCCAAAGCCAATTAAAAATGCACCGCAACGAAATAAGGTGGGCGAAAGCAATGGTTCGGAAAAAATGACACAACTAAATGCCGCAATACCAAACAAAGCGCCAATAGAAGCCAGGCGATAGGGATCAATTGAGCGATTTAGATAACGCGCAGCCACACCAAAAGCAACGAGAGCGCCTAAAGAAGTCAGACTGGTTAATACAGTGGTAGCACTAACCGATAAACCTAATACTTCAGCACCATAGGGTTCTAAAATAATGTCTTGCATACTAAATGCGGCTGTACCTAAACCTAAAGCTACCAAGAAACGCATCACTTTGCCCTGCTGTGAAAAAGTGGCCCAAGTTTCTTTAAAGCTTGGAGTTTCGATAGAGTGCGCTGTTAAATGGGGCTGACGAGGCTCTTGCTTCCAGGCTGCGATCAAGTTGAGCACCAAGGTAGTTGCTGCAACACCCTGTACCACCCGAATCAACAGAATCGGGGTGATATCAATCAGCAAATAGCCAAAGATGGCACTACTGACTGCCATACCAACCAACAGCATCATATACATTAGCGCGACCACTCTAGGTCTAGCTTGAGGCTCAGCTAGATCAGATGCTAAAGCGAGACCAGCGGTTTGAGTGGTCTGCATACCAGCGCCTACCAATAGAAAAGCAAGCCCGGTAGCGCCTTGCGCAAACCAAGCAGGCCAAGTGGTATCGCCAGACAAGAGAATGAGTGCGAAAGGCATGATTGCAAAGCCGCCAAATTGCAACCAGGAACCAATCCAAATATAAGGCACTCTGCGCCAACCCAGAAAAGACTTATGGCTGTCACTCTTAAAGCCAACTAGTGCTCTGAATGGAGCAAATAGCAGAGGCAAGGCAACCATAATCGAAACTAAAGCCGCACTCACTTTCAACTCAATAATCATGACTCGATTCAGAGTGCCAATCAACATGACCATTGCCATGCCTACAGAAACCTGAAACAGAGCCAGCCTCAAGAGACGACTGATTGGCAACTCTTTGGTGGCGATATCAGCAAAAGGTAAGAACTTTGGACTCACTCTCTTCCAAGTTTCAAATAACTCTTTGCCACGCCAGGTCAGAGTAAACATTTTCATTGTTATCGCGCTTTATTCTGATCAGTTGGCTTTTTGCTTAAGCGCATCGCCTGTGAAAAATAAAAAGCGCGTTGCACTTTTTGCGTACTGACTGGCGCCCAATCTGCTAAACCATCATGCTGACTGAAGGTTCTGATGAGAGAGTCAATCGAAATGGGCTGAATAAAAGGTGATCGATCACTTCTCGGAAATACACTACCAATCGTTAACAAGGTACTCAGAGCGGCATTATTGGGGGCAAATGTAAAAGCAATATTGGCTCGCGTACGCTCGGCAAGCTTCGCCATCGCATCAGCAATATCCAAGTGGTGATAGTGAATCATGGAATCCATACAAACCACATGATCAAACTCACCCAAGGCGGGATCTAACATATCTCCAGAACGGAACTCAATAGATCCAGAGCCAACATCACGACCAATTCTCTCGCGCGCTAAATCAACTAAGGTAGGCGATAAATCAATAGCGACTACATGCGCACCCCGCTTTGCTAAATCAGCTGCTAAGACTCCAGTACCGCAGCCAGCATCCAAAACACGCTGTCCAGACAAATCAGCCGGTAAATAGCTTAGCAAGACATGACGCATCTCTTCACGACCAGCTCGTACCTTAGCGCGTATACCGCTGACTTTGGCTGTCGACGTTAGCTTTGCCCAAGCATCTACCGCAGTGCGGTCGAAATACTCCTGAAGCTGAGTACGTTTTTGAGTATAAGAATTTTCAAGCATTGCTAACAATCGCCTTTAATTATTTCAACCATGGGGAATAGATATAAGCTAAGAGATGCGCTATTACCGCCATGAATCCAAAAAATTGTGTTCCTTGCACAAGGTTGCGATGCAATTCTTCTGCCTCTGCAATGCTTAAGCCAGTTAACGTTGTCTGAGCACTACTAAGACTTGCTGCTTGTGCAGCTTGTAATTGAATAGTCTGCGCGCCAAGCATAGACTCGCGCGTCTTCTTTTCTTGATCTAGGCGAGCCATCCGTAGCTTCCAGATAAATTGACCTGCATTGATCACATAGGTTGCATAGGCTGCCAAAGCCAATAGCATCAGTTGAATTGGGTCCAGATAACCAGTACCCAGCGCTACAAGATATAAGGTATGAAGCAACAACACCAACATACTAAATACATCTTCCCAGAAAAATGCTGGGGCAAACAAGTAGCAGTTAAAAACAACCTTTTCCCAAATACAACCAGTGATCATGATGGTGTAGAGCGTTAATGTTTTAACCACTACTGAAATATTGGCGGCATGTTCTCCCTCGCCGGTAAATAAAAAACGCAGGACGAGGTAAAGACTAACCAAGAAAACAACAAACTGAATAGGCGCCAAAATACCTTGGACAAGTGTCCACTTGGTTTCGTCTCTTCTTACCCTCTCTTCCGGGGTATAAAGTGGCTTATATGTTTTTTCCATGCACAGTCTGATATATTTTCTGCAACAACCTTAAGGCAATTATTAATACACTTTTAAAGCACAAAAGTGTCAATTAAAGTTTACGGTATCTGGAAAAAGAAAGTCCTCGGGATAACCCTATTGGGGGTACTTACCCTATAGCAACTTACTCAAAAAAAGCGCTAAATAGGATCATTACTAAATGATCAGTTTTGAGAGAAATAGCGCCCTTCTTTTTTGCAGTGCAGCATATTTTTCGGGGAGCACTTACAGCCTTTCATTTTGTATTCATTACTAGGCTATTAGGAGATGGGCTTTGTCAGATTCACTGAAAAAAACGTTCCAATCTAATGTAAGTGAATTGGATAACGCAGAAATGAAGCTATGGCTAAATAAAACCATAGAATCAGAGATCATCCCGCGCTTGCTGATGGGGCATAAATTAGAACCAGCAAACGATCAATTTATTCGCCAGATTAATGAAATCAATATTACGCAAGTTGAAATTGTCGACTTTTGCCAGATATTGTTGGATGACCCCATAGAGGATTCCTTTTCCTTTATAGATAAGATGCAAAAATCGGGGCATACCCTTGTATCGCTCTATATGAATCTGATTCCAGCGTCTTGTAGACGCTTGCAGCATCTTTGGGAAAATGATGAAAACAGCTTTACAGAGGTGACGGTCGCGCTAGGGCGTGCTCAGAACCTCATTCATCAACTTAGCCCTCTCTTTATGAGTCAAGGCAATCTCGCCCATTACCAGGGTAACGCCCTTCTGATTAATGCACCGGGGTCGCAACATACCCTGGGGATCTTAATATTAGGTGAATTTTTCAAGCTGAATGGCTGGAATACGACAGTCGAAATTGAAACTTCTACTGCAGAATTAAAGGATCGAATCAACTTGCAAGCCTATGATTTATTGGCAATTTCTATCTCATGTGAAGATCAGTGGGATACTATGGAGGCATTGCTAAACGAAGTAAAGAAGGTATCAAAAAATAAGGGGATACTGACCATGGTGGGCGGTCCATTATTTGATTACAAACCAGAATTAGTAAAAGCTTGCTCTGCAGATGCCTGCGCCCTAACAGCCGAAGAGGCTATTAAAACAGTGTCGGATCTTTTAGCCCAAAGAACTAGCCTAAATTAATATGCCTGCCTCACATCATCCAGAGCAACTCTTTTCAGGCCTAAGCAGTAAGGAGCTTAGCCTGATTGCTCAAGCCTCGGCAGATATTTCGCTTCTGTTGGATGATTATGGAACCATAGTCAACATCTATTCTGAAAATCAGAGTCTAGCCAAACAGATCCCAGATGGCCTCATAGGAAAAAAATGGTTAGACATTGTTGTACCAGACAGCGTCAAAAAAATGCACTACTTGATAGAAGACGCTAGCTCAGACAAGATCACTAAGTTTCGACAAATCAATATGGTCGGTAACCATCAAAATTTGGTACTGCCAATGATGTGCACTTCCATCAAAACATCATCCAATAAAAAAATTATCGTTATTGGCAGGGATCTTTCGGAAGCATCCAAGCTGCAACAAGATTTAGTTGCTGCCCAAAAAGAAATTAGTAAAAATTATCTGCAAATAAGTCAACTAGAAGAACGCTTTCGGTCGATCTTTGAAATCGGTACTGAATCGGTCATCATCGTTAAGGGAGATGATGCTTATCAGATAGTTGAGATGAATGGCAACGCAATTAGGCAAATGCTACTAGCTAAAAATAATTGCATTGGCAGGTCATTTCTTTCGCTCTTACCTGCAGCAGAATTAAACAAAGCCAAAGCCTTTCTTCAGACCGTACAAAATACTGGCGAACCCAATACTCTAGAAACTGTCATTAACGGCGGGCAAGTCATTCGGATCAAAGCAACTTCTTTTATAAATAGCGGAAAACCCTACTTATTATTTAACCTTACGCAACCCGACTTAGCTATGACATCCAACTTATTAGATGCTGACTCCTTAACTGTTAAGGCCATTGAAAATAATGCGTATGGTTTTATTGTGTGCACTCCGGAAGGTCAGATCCTCAAAGCAAACAAGGCCTTTATTAAATTAAGTAATGCTAAGACCGAACAAGACTTGATTGGCACTACTATCCAAAATTATCTAGGGCACGACACAACAGATTTTGATCGCATGATGCAGTCCTTAGAAGGAAAAGCAAGTACTCAATCTTGTGTCTCTTCGATTAACAACAATAGTGGTGGTTTTAAATTAGTAGATATTTCAGCGGTATCCGTAGTCCAGCCACGCGCTTGTATTGGCATGATTTTCCGACAAGTAGATTCGAGACAAAATAAATATAAGCGTATCGACAAGAAACTAGTACGAAATTCTGATGAATTGTCGATGCTGGTTGGAAAAGTCCCCTTGAAGGACATCCTAGCCGAAACCACTGACTTAATTGAGCAACTCTGCATCAAAGCTGCCTTAGATCTGACAAAAGACAATCGTGTTTCTGCTTCTGAGATCCTAGGCTTATCTCGACAAAGTCTTTATATCAAACTCAGAAAGTATGGTCTAGTAGACTCCAATAAGGATATTGATTAGAAAGTCAGTAATGGGCAACCAAGTTGCATTGATGGTCCTTATAGACATTCAATCATCAGCAAAATTCAGCGGAATCTTAAGACTCATGTTTGCAAGACTATGGCTTTGGTCAACGCCAGGACTAGAGTTCTACAAACACATGGGCTCAGGAAGAAACGGGGGCTTCTCATTTCATCCAAGCGCTACCCATCAAGCACTGTTTTGCATTTTCAAAGATATCGCTAGCGCCGAAAGATTTTATAAAACCTCTCGGCTGATTCAATGGTATCGGGCGCACGCTAAAGAATTTTTTTCAGTAAAACTCAAAACCTATTCAATTAAAGGTCAGTGGTCAGGCTTTGTACCTCAAATTACTGTCGACGCACCTACATCAGGGCCAATCGTATCGATTACCAGAGCCTCTATTAAGCCGCTCAATTGTTTACAATTCTGGAGTAAAGAACCAGCGGCTGAAAGCTCACTTGAGCAAACTTCTGGCTGCATTATTGCCGCCGGCATTGGTGAAGCTCCCTTTTTTCGCCAGGCTACTTTTACGATCTGGGAATCGCAAGCAGCGATGGATCAATATGCCAGACAAGGCGCTCATCAAGCTGCCATCCGCGCATCCATGAGCGGTAACTACTTTTCAGAATCGATGTTTTCACGCTATCAGCCTTTTGATGCCTTCGGTAGTTGGAAGGGTCGCACTCTTGGCTAAGGCACCCGTTGTCATTATTGGTGGGGGCATAGGTGGATTGACCTGCGCACTCGACCTCGCATCTTCTGGGGTTGAGGTGATCTTGATTGAAAAAGAATCTCAAGTTGGCGGCAAGATTCGACAACTGAATTGCTCAAAGGATCTGATCAAGCCTGCACTCATTGATTCTGGCCCAACCGTCTTCACAATGCGCTGGGTATTTGATGCCCTCTTTCAAAAGGCAGGCACCTCACTAGAGTCTGAGTTAAAGCTTGAAAAATTAAATATCCTAGCAAGGCACGCCTGGAGTAAAGATGAAAGGCTCGATTTATTTTCTGATGTAGAACAATCTGCGCAAGCCATTGCAGCATTTTCCTCTCCAGCGGAAGCAAAACGCTTTCTACAATTTTCCGATCAATGTCGCAGACTGTATAAGGCGCTAGAAAAGCCTTATATGCTGTCTGCTAAACCAAACTTTGCCGGAATGATTTCGGATTTGGGAATGTCTGGATCCAAAGTCTTATATGAAATTGGTTTGTTTAATAATCTCTGGAAATCACTCGGCAACTATTTCAATGACCCAAGGTTGCGTCAGTTGTTTGGTCGCTATGCTACTTATTGTGGATCCTCACCCTATCAAGCGCCAGCAACGCTCATGCTGATTGCCGATGTTGAAGCACAGGGTGTCTGGGCGCTGGAAGGTGGCATGTATTCATTAGTAAAAACGATTCGCAAATTAGCCGAAGCTAAAGGTGTGCAATTTTTAACCGGGCAAGCATGCGAAGAAATCTTGTTAGATCACGGTCGTATATCAGGTGTCAGGCTTACGGATGGAACTGTTCTGCATACTGAATCTGTCGTTTTTAATGGCGATCTTGCAGCACTGCAAACTGGCTTACTCAATTCAGAAGGAAGCAAAGCGCTGAGCGCAAAAATGATTCCCCCTTCACCTGCTAAGAGATCTCTTTCTGCAATTACCTGGTCGATGAATGCTAAGACAGATGGCCTCCCTTTGGTACGGCACAATGTGTTCTTTAATCAAAATTATCATGCAGAGTTTGATGATATTTTTAGCAAGAGACGTCTCCCTGTAAAACCAACAGTCTACGTTTGCGCTCAAGATCAAAGTGATGTTTATCAATCATCCTCAAATACTCAAAGGCTACTTTGCCTGGTAAATGCTCCCGCAAACGGCGATCAATCAGAATTTAATGCTCAAGAAATTGACGCATGCGAACACGAAACTTTTGGTCTTCTGCAACAATGTGGTCTCAACATCGACTTGGATAGCGCAATATGTCAACGTACAACGCCCTCCCTTTTCAACCAGCTCTTTCCGGGAACGGGGGGAGCCCTTTACGGCCAAGCCAATCATGGTTGGATGAAAACTTTTGGGCGAGCTTCAGCGCAAAGCCCGATTCCGGGCCTCTACCTAGCGGGTGGCAGCGTGCATCCGGGTCCGGGAGTGCCGATGGCCGCGCTCTCGGGACGAATGGCGGCCGCAACACTGATGGATCACCTCGGTTTGATCAAGCTGTCGGGCAGAACGCTTATCTCTGGTGGTACATCGACGCTCTAAGCGATGACGGTAAGCACGGCATAGTCCTGATTGCATTTGTTGGTAGCGTATTTTCACCTTACTATGCGTGGGCTAGAAGAGGTAATGCCACTGTTAATCCAGAAAATCATTGCTCATTGAATGTTGCCATTTATAGCCGAGGAAAAAATCGTTGGGCGATGACTGAGCGAGGAGAAAAACAAGTTTCCCGCAATGCTACTGAATTTATGATTGGCCCCAGTAATCTGCGTTGGGATGGAGAAAAATTAATCGTTCATATCGAAGAGCGCGCAGTGCCTTTTGGTCAAAAAGTTTCAGGTACGGTTGAACTCTATCCAAATACCTTATTCAACTTTAGTACGCCTTTAGATGCTGCTGGCAAACATCGTTGGGGCCCTCTTGCCCCTTCAGCACGGGTCAAGGTGCGCTTAAACTCCCCAGATTTACAGTGGGCAGGTAACGCTTATTTAGACTCAAATGAAGGTGATGAACCGATCAGTCAATCTTTTCATGAGTGGGACTGGTCCAGAGCGGAGATGAGTGGTGGTCGAACTGCTGTCATTTACGATATACGAGAAAAGAGTGCTCAAGAAAAGATATTGGCATTGACCTTTAATCCTAATGGAACGATTGACCATTTTGAACCTCCGCCAAGACAGGCTTTGCCAAAAACCATTTGGGGTATTCGAGGGCATATGCGCAATCAAAGCTCTAAAGGTTTAGAGGTAGTTCAGGTTTTAGAAAACACGCCTTTTTATACACGTTCCGTTTTAAATTCTGAACTGCTGGGTGAAAAGGTGCTTTCGTTTCATGAAACCCTCAGCGTGCCAAAGCTAACGCTGACCTCAACTCAATTGATGCTGCCTTGGAGAATGCCTCGGATTACGTGGTAATTGGCAACTGAAGTTAATACGTTTACTGTAAAGCTCTGCCACTCTTGCGAGGATTGCGACGACGTTCTTGTCTCTCCATGAGATCAACAAACCACAGCAAACGATCGTGAGCCGTTCCTTCAAAACGCTTTTCATGAGGCACTTCAATTACCGCATCTACTAAATACTGAATGGCTTTATCTGCATCCACTTTCAGCTGTCTAGAAAATATTTTAGAGATCGCTGTAAAGGCTTCAGCCAAAAGGATCACTTTTCTCTTGGAAGGCACAAAGGCTCTGGTCGAAATAGAATCCAAATTGAGTTTTTCTACTTGGCGACCAATTTCGGAATAAATGAGTCTAGCTGCCTGAATCGCTGGACGGCAATCCCAGGGCAAATCAGAAATCCCGTTCTCTGAACGCGAGTACAACACATCTGCATGCTTTAAGAGACGAGCAATCACACTAGCAATTTGGTCATTAAACTCAGGTTTACTTAACCAAACCTTGGGATCTAGCCCTGCTTCTCTTAGCCAATCTAGAGGTAAGTATATCCGCCCATTAGCAGCATCCTCACCAACATCACGAGCAATATTCGTAAGCTGCATCGCCAAACCTAACTCACAGGCTCTCGCTAAAGTTTCTGGCTCTCTGCGATCCATGATAACGCACATCATTGCTCCTACAGTACCGGCAACTCTCGCACAATAATCCAATAAGTCTTCTAAGGTATCGTAGGTTTTAAACTGAGTATCCCACTCATAGCCCTCTATTAATGCAAGAGGCAAGCTGATAGGTAAATCAAATTCCTTCACCACAATCGATAAAGCACGATCAGCAGAAATATCATCGGGACAGCCTCGATAGATTCGATCTAAGCGTTCACGCAACTTGACAATCGCATCCGGCTTTGCATCTACCGCATCAGCGACATCGTCAGTAATCCGACAAAATGCGTAAAGGGCTGTCGCGGGATCTCTGACCCTTTGAGGCAAAATTCTGGAGGCGGCAAAGAAGGACTTTGATCCATCTCGCATGGTTGCAACGCACTCTTGAAGATCACTCATATTTTGATTCATGCTTCACGCTTTGCTGTAAGGAATTTATTAAACTGATTCAATCTTTATGCAGTGACTGTTTTAGGTTCCACTACTACAGACATTAATGCTTTTGCTGAAGATAAAACACCGGGGATACCCGCACCGGGGTGGGTACCAGCTCCAACCATATAAAGACCCTGAATATCTTCACTGCGGTTATGCGGTCTAAACCAAGCACTTTGAAGCAAGAGTGGCTCAAAGCCAAAGGCAGCCCCTTTAACTGACAAGAGACGATCCTGAAAATCTTGAGGAGTCATGAGGAAGGATGTTTTGAGGTGCTTTTCAAATCCAGGCAAAACACTTTTATCTAAATATTTAGCAATCGCTTGACGATAAGGCTCAGCCTCTTTAGCCCAATCTGTGCCACTTGCTAAATTGGGCACTGGGGCTAATACATAAAATGCATCGCCTCCAGCAGGTGCCAAGGATGGATCTGTAGCGGTTGGTCTATGCAAATACAGACTAAAGTCATCTGCTAGTTTATGTTTCTTAAAAATATCTGTGAGTAATTCTTTATAACGCTTACCCAACAAGATCATATGGTGAGGAACATCGGGGTATTGATTATCTGTACCAAAGTACCAAACAAAAAGACTCATCGAGTATTTACTCTTATCAACTTTGGCGTCGGTCCATACTTTTCGATGTTCTGGCGCGATGAGTTTTTTGTACGTCCAAGCCGCATCCGCATTAGAGACCACAATATCAGAGGAAATAAATTCACCATTGGCCAGAGTTACACCTTGAGTCTTGCCATCCACCACTTCAATGCGCTTCACTTCGGAGTTCAGACGAATTTGTACTCCTCTACCTGCCAATAAGCCAGCCATGCCCTTAATTAGAGAGCCTGTTCCACCCATCGCAGAATGGACTCCATGACGTCGCTCCAAAGAGTTGATCAGCGCATAGACAGCTGTCACAGAAAAAGGATTGCCGCCAATCAGAAGCGGATGAAAACTCATCACTTGACGTATCTTGTCATTCTTTAAATGACGTGCCACTAATTTATAAATGCTCTCCCATGCCCGCATCTTAATCATCGATGGAATTGCACGAATTAAATCCCCAATCGAGTCAAATGCCGTAGAACTTAACTCTTGAAATCCAAGCTTGTAGCATTTTTCTGCTTCTGCTAAAAATCGCTCATAGCCTAGTAAGTCTTCTGGTGCAAACTTCGCGACTTCAGCGCGCATTCTAGCGGGGTCACCTGTGTAGTCAAAATGTGTTCCATCATCAAAACGAATACGATAAAAAGGGTCCATCGGGCGCAGATCAACGTCATCTGACATCTTCTTGCCACATAGCTCCCATAATTCTTCGAGTAAGAATGGTGCAGTAATGATGGTGGGGCCGGCGTCAAAGGTATAGCCATCGCGATAATGGACGTAAGCTCTGCCCCCAGGGGCATCCAGCTTCTCTATAACAATGACCCTATAACCCTTACAAGATAGCCGAATCGCAGATGCCAGCCCACCAAATCCACTTCCAATCACAATGGCAGTCGATACTTGATCTTCTTTAAATACCGCTTTTTTTAACATTTAACCAAACCAAATTTTCTACAAAAAAAATAGCGTCATATTGACCGTATGACGCTATTGGTTGCCCTCTATCTAGATCACTTCATTGCTACAGATTTTGGTGAAGGAACCGCATCCGTAGATTTCTGTGTTGTCTTGGCCGGCCCGGTCAAATAAGGATAGTCAGGCAACATCGATACCCCGTAAAGTGGCTTATAAGCACCTTGATGACAAGTTGCGCAGTTAGCTTTAGCAACATCACCAGTTGGGCCTAAACGATGGGGCGGAAATAATCCTGTAATCGGCACCATGTAATTATTATTAATGTCTTGAGCCATCCGAATGGCATACCAAGCTTTCGTTTTTTGTGGTGGGCTCTGTTCCCAAGAAGCTACAGATCGCGTGTTATGACAATAGGTGCAGTTAACACCTAAAGATCTTGAGAAATGCATCATTAATCCATAGGTACTCTCAGTTGCATTAATACTGCTCTTATTTCCTGTGGGTAATGCAGTCTCACCATTGACACGAATCTTCTCATTATTTAGTAAATACGATGCAAAGGTATTTTTCGGTAATGATGCATAGCCAGAACTATCAACTGGGGTATTTTGACCATTCTTATTTCCCAACATGCCATTACCGACCTTTTGAATAGGGTCTTTAAACCACACATTTTGTGGAATATTGTTACCGCGGTGACAGGTATAGCAAGTAACGCCTGTCTGGGCGACGTGGTTTTGCCATTGAGTATTTACACGCTGAGTCATCAGAATCATATTGCGAGCGACATTCTTTGTGTAGAGTGAATCATCAGCAAAGTTAGCAGCGTTATGACAGTAGGTACAGCCCTGCTCTGGCGCAACCCAGCTAGTCATGGCTACCATAAAGGAGCTAAATTGTGCAACGCTCAAATTATTGAGTACCTTGACATTTTGATATACGACCCCTGCTTTTGGCCCCTCCGCTGAGGCGGGACCGTTAGAGGCAGGCACTGCATTTTTTTCGGCTTGGCCAGCTAAGATCCGCGGGTTGTAAATGATATCCATGGCAGTTCCACGGTAACCATGCTGAACAGCTTCAATGGGAGGTCTCTCGCAGCCCGATAAGACTAAAGCACTGAGCAATAAAGCCGGCAATATCAGAAATTTTCTCAATTGCTTCATGGCTTAACTCCTATTCCTATGTAAGTAGGTGCAGCAGGTGGCACAAATCCAGTAGTGGCAGGATCAGGAAGTGGAGTCCCAAAAACATAAGGATAAGAGGGTGCCACGTGATGTTTGACTGCCCATAAATACCAGTTATCTACTACTGTGCCAGTAAGCAAAATACCAATACCACCAACTAAAGGAGTGAGTACTGCAAACCACCAAGCCCAACGGTGTATTGATTCCATGGTGGCATTAAAGCCCATAGTCCATCTCCAGAACAAAGCTGCTCTCTCTGAAGCAGTACCACGATCCACGATTTGTTCGATCTCGCGTTCGCCACCAAAGCGACTCACTGCCAAAATCGTTGCGCCATGCATAGCAAACAAGAGCGCTGAGCCATAGAGGAAAACAATCGAGAGCATGTGGAATGGGTTATAAAATAAATTTCCATAACGTAGTGAAAAAGCAGCAGTCCAATCTAAGTGTGAGAAGACTCCAAATGGTACTGCTTCGCTCCAGCTACCCATCATGATGGGACGAATGAATCCTAATACCAGATACAGCCAGATAGCTGCTAAGAAACCCCAAGCAATGTGAGTTCCCATACCTAGAGCAACAGCACGTCGATACATCCTTCCCCACCATAACAAAATCGATACGGTCAGAAAGAAGCCTGCCATCATCCACCAACCACCTTCATTAAGGGGCATGAATAAAGATAGGCCATGTTTTGGTAAAGGAGGATCTAAAGATAACCAAAATAATTGGCGTACAAATTGAATCGGACTCCAATTTACTGAGGCCAACATATTCCAGCCAATAATCTGAAAGGCAATTATCCCGAAAAATAAAGAAGCAATACCTAGTCGCCCTAGATAAATTGGGCCTAGCTGGGCATTACCAAGGCGGCCAAAGAGGTGATAAAGCTTAGGCTCTCCAAAACGTTCACGCTCATCATAGGGGTCTATCGACACACCATGATGTGGGGGTGCAACTACTTGGACTTGAGTAAAAAGGTTTTGATATTCCATGATTTTTATACACCCCCTTTTATCGCCAGATCGGCAGGTTCAACCACCAGCCCCACCACTCAGGCCAACCACGAGTCCAGAATGGACCACTAATCACAATACAAACTGCACTCCAGAAAACTGCTGCTAAAGCCAAAAATAATCCAAGGCGATGAATACCTAGAGTGCCGATTGAATAACCGATCGAATCTCTAAAGAAAGTATCTTCATGCTCAGGCGTTTTAACAAACTGCCCTTTCTGCGGATTGGTAGATGACAAGACTAAGCCACCATGTAATACCAAAGCAAAGGTGGTTGCAAAGAATAAGGACACAGCGATCATATGCGCTGGGTTGTAATGAAAATGTAAGTACTGATAGCCCGTATTGGACACCCAATCAAGATGGCTCAAGATGCCGTAAGGAAAACCATGACCCCAAGCACCCATAAGCACAGGTCTAATGACTACCAAAGTGAAATAAGCAAACACCGCCATTAAGTACGCGAAAGGTACATGAAGACCCATACCGAGTTTTCGGCAAATTTCAATTTCACGTAAAGCCCATGAGAAGAATGCGCCGAGAGCACATACAGTCACAAGCTGCCATAAGCCTCCTTTTAATAGGGGGGCAAAACCTAATCCATAACTAAGGTCAGGGGGCGCAATATTAATTTGCCAAGGGTTCCAGGTTGGACCCTGTGAAGCACCCCATAAAATGAGTGCGGTACCTAAAAAAGAAAAGAGGACAGTAGTAACGCCAAAAAATCCAACATAAAACGGCCCTACCCAAAAGTCGAATAAGTCCCCACCAACTAAGGTGCCGCCTCGTACCCGGTACTTTCTCTCAAAACTTAGCATGGCCATTTTTTATATTCTCCAATGAATGGATAAATAGGGTTGAGCTAACAAGTTATTTAGCCTAACCCTATTCACCATTTTTATACAAATTACTTTCCTGCTGGAACAGAAGGAGGCATTGCAGAGCCTTCTTTTGCTTCCATCGCCTTAAACTGGGCTTGGCTCAAACCATCCAACCAATTAAAACGAACACTACTCAGCAAAATCAAATGAATCATTGCTGCAAGACCAAATAGAAAAATACCTTGAACAACCATTGCTCGCAAAGGATCATACAGTTTCCAAATTCTCCACATAATCTTCTCCTAATTTAAGTAAGACATAAAACCATAAACAGCGGACTTCGTACCATCGATAAGTGATTTTTCTTCAGCTCCTGGAAGCCAAGAACTCCACTTGTTTGGCAAAATCTGGGTAAATAAAGAAATAACAAAGCACACTAAAAAACACAAAATAAAAATAAGATTGAAAGAAATAGAATCTTCTCTAATCATATTTTTTTCCCTGCTCATAACGTGATCATTTTTCATTTCATCCCCCTAAGATTGAGTCCTATTTCAGTGGAACCAAGGACGCCAAGCCCAAACCAAAATATGGGCTACTACTGCTATCGAAACAAAACCAACTAAACCTTGGACGTACAACTGGTGAAACTCCTTGGCTTCGTCATCAGTAAGGCCGGATATTGAACCTGTTCTGTGGTCGCTCATAACCTAATACCTCCTTCAAAAATAGCCTTGCGGCCGTTACCGCGCTTAACCCGCGCGACATGGGCTGTAGCGTACGGCATGCCACATTCCGTTTTCAACAAATCAATTGATTTGTTGTAGTTAACTTTTGCCAATGAAGTCATCATGCTTCGACCTCTTCAATAATTTCTTTACAGGATGACTTCACTCTGGCAGCGGTGATTCTTTCTTCGCCAGCTTTTTCTGCTTCTTGCTCTACACGATCACGCATTTCTTTAGCAGCAGAAATCTGAACCAACACTTGCCTGGTTTTAATATAGTCAGCTACCAATTTCTGAGCATCTTGATCCCAAGGCAGAGCATTCGAACGATAAGTACGCGTTAGCGAAGCATCGACCTTATCCATATCGGTACCCAAGGGCAGGATATAAAAGAGCGCATCGAATAGTCCGTTACAAAATTCTTGAATGATGTAGGTTGCGCCGGCGTAGCCCATAAATGGAGTACCGGTATGGCGACGAATAATGGCGCCAGGGAATGATGAGGGAATATAAGAGGCTTTGCTGCCGTTTTCAGCCAAATACATTCTTTCGTTATAGCTACCAAACATGACTAGCGGTGGCTTTTCTTTGGTTAACTTACGTACGTCTTGATTATTGGTTTTCTCACCAGGCTTTCGTGGAACAGCAAAGCTGCAAGGTAGGCCCATCTCATCGGATAAGAAATGACGAATGCCTCTGGTGTAAGTTTCATTAGCGACTACTGCATAACTTGCAGTACTGAAAAAGTCTTGGGTTACCGAACGCCACAAGTCCCAGATCGGTTTAATGGTGGTATGTTTCTCGCGTTCAATAAATGGCTCTGGATCTACACCAAGCAATTCACCGAGTTTGCGCAAGAATTGAGTAGTGCTATGTAAACCCAGTGGTGCTTGCAAATAAGGGCGCTCCAAAGCTTCGCAAAGCATGCGTCCAAACTCACGGTACATGCAGATGTTCACATCGGCATTGACTAAGTTCTCAACTTCAGCCAAATGGGATCCCAATGGGAAGACCATATTAATTTCAGCACCAATACCTTCGACCAAACGACGGATTTCTGCTAAATCACTCGGCATATTAAAGGTGCCATAACAAGGTCCAATAATATTGACACGTGGCTTTTCACCTTCTGCTCTGGGTTTACGCTCTGGAATCTTACGAACGCCATACTCGCTCCATAACCAATACATGGCGCGATTAGCACATTGCCATTGATCTTCATCGATGGTTCTTGGTAAGAAACGAGCAATATTCATGCCTTCAGGAGTAACGCCACCGCCAATCATTTCTGCAATGGAACCTGTCACTACGACTGCTGGTAAGTCTGGGTCTAAGGTAGCATGCGCACGCTTCATGGCGCCTTCAGTACCTTCACGCCCTAACTGCTCTTCCTCTAAGCCAGTAACGACAATCGGTAACTCGTGAGGAGGTAATGCATCGGTGTAATGCAAAACAGAAGTTACCGGTAAGTTTTCGCAACCCACAGGACCGTCAATAACTACTTGCAGACCTTTGATAGCAGTAAATACGTATACTGCTCCCCAATATCCACCGGCGCGATCATGATCGATGACAAACATTACATCATCTCCTCAGCTTTACGCTTCTTGATTTTCTTCTCTAGTTTGCGACGCACTTCAGCTTTGAACTCTGGATGATCTTGAGGAACATTCTCCCAAACACCAGACTTAAATCCAGATCCAACATCACCAAAGAATGCTTTCATCTCATCAAAACGCGCTTGATTACCAATTGCGGCATTGATTACTTGCGCTAATGAACCTGCACCGGCAGGACCCATCAACGGTCTTGCTGAAATCAAATTCGTAAAATACAGAGAGGGGATTGATGCTTGCTTAGCAGCTTGCACTACTGGGGTAGTACCAATCGCCAAGTCTGGTTTGAATTCTTTCATTGCCGCCAAATCTTGCTCCAATGAAGCGCGGAATTGAACGTGCACCCCTTTGGCCTCCAACCATTCACGATCTTCATCGCTCCATGGCGTGCGAGGACAGGCAGAGCCAACATAACGAACATCGGCACCACTCTCAATCAGCAGACGGGCTACGATGAGCTCCGAACCTTCATAGCCACTTAAGGTAATACGGCCCTTAATTGGTGCCGCAGCAAGCACGCCTTTAATGGCTGGAAGAATCTTGTTTTGTGCAGCAGCGATCAGATCCTGCGGAGTATTGGTTGATTTACCAATGGCCTCTAACCAACGCGCTGTACCTTCATAACCTACTGGAGCTGAGCCAACAATGGAACGTCCTGCTGCTTCAAACTCACGAATACAAGAGGTATAAAACGGATGTAGTGCAGCAACGGTTACACAATCGAGCGCTTGATACATTTCACGCCATTCACGAGTAGGCACTGAAGCACCAACTGCCAAGCCCATTGGCTCAATCATCATACCGATGCCAACAGGATCTGCTGGGAAAATTTCACCTAATAGAGTAATCGTTGGCTTGCTTGAGCGACCAGCACGAGGCGCTTGCACTGGACCCGACATGGCTTCATTGCGAGCGTAATTGAGCATTGCACCGGCTAGAACATCTTTTGCTTCAGCATGGGTTGGCACACCAAAGCCTGGCACATCAATCCCAATAATCCTGACACCATTAATTTCTTTTGGCAGCAACTGAAGTGGAACACCACTGGCTGTTGGTACGCATAAATTAATAATGACGATCGCGTCATATTTTTCTGGATCCGCTTCTTGGTAGACAGAGTCACGAATATCTTCAAACAACTTACCAGTCACGAGGGTCTCTGAATTAAACGGCACATAACCCACGCTACGACGGGCGCCATAAAAATGAGAAGTGAAAGTTAAACCATAAACACAGCAGGCAGAACCAGAAAGAATCGTGGCAGTTCTACGCATCCGCAAACCTACGCGCAATGCTCCAAATGCAGGGCACATACTTTGTGGTTGGTCATGCGGGCCCTTAGGATAGTCTTTGGCATATTGCTGCAAAGTCTCCGACTTACCCGCTGCTTTAGCAGCAGCGAGCATCTCTGCTTCACCGGAGTGACAGCCCAGACCATCACCTAAAGTAGGATCGGTCTTTAACTTTTCCTCGGGAGTAATCGGAATGATCGTTTTAGTCATAGCAGCAGATTGCTCTCTATCTCTTTAAGCTTGATCGTAAATAACCTCGAGTGTTTTCTTAACGACTTCGTCTTTACCCATCATGTCCTTAACGGTAGCGGGCTTCAAAACAATGTCGCGACCAGTCACTTCTGAAGAGAACAAGCCTAGTAACTCATCTTGACTTAATGGTTTAGGACGAACTGGCGGAGCTTCTGAAACATTGGTAGCCAGCTCTTCGAATAGTGGGGCCCACTGCGTGCCAGGCTGACCAATAATTTCATAGCTAGCACTCTTGCGACGAATATCTTCGTTCGCAGGAATAGCTGCTAGTACTGGAATACCAGCCTTTTCAGCAAACGCTTGAGCTTCACCGGTGAGGTCATCTTTATTGATCACCATACCTGCTACGCCCACGTTACCACCTAATTTACGGAAGTACTCCACCGCTGAACAAACGTTGTTAGCAACATAGAGAGATTGCAAATCGTTACTAGCAACCACAATGACCTTTTGGCACATATCACGTGCGATTGGCAAACCGAAGCCGCCGCAAACCACGTCACCCAAGAAATCAAGGAGCACATAGTCAAAGCCCCAATCATGAAAGCCCAATTTTTCTAAAGTTTCAAAGCCATGAATAATGCCGCGACCACCGCAGCCACGACCTACTTCTGGACCACCGAGCTCCATCGCAAATACACCATCACGAATAAAGCAAACATCGCCAATCGATACTGACTCACCAGCTAATTTTTTCTTCGATGAGGTTTCAATAATGGTTGGGCAAGCTTTGCCGCCAAATAGGAGAGAAGTAGTATCGCTTTTAGGGTCGCAACCAATCAACAACACTTTCTTGCCTTGCTGAGCCATCATGTAAGACAGATTCGCAAGCGTAAAGCTCTTACCGATTCCGCCCTTGCCATAAATAGCAATGATTTGGGTTTCTTTGGTCACTGGACCTGTGGAAACTGGATCGGGCTCAATTGCAGCCTCTTTCTTGAGGTCCATGAATTGCACTGTTGCTGTTGCTGGGATGCTTGATGAACTCATTGTAGATTTCTCCAATCTAGAACCATTTTTAAACAATCGATATTGTTGAAAGCCGTATGATAGGCCTCATTTGCATCATTAGGTGAAGAGCGATGCGTAATCAAGCCATCTAAACTTAACTTGCCCGACTCCACCAAATCTTTAATTGCAACTAAATCTCCAGGCGCCCACTGTGCTGCAATACGAATACGCGCTTCCCGCATAAATGCTTGCGGAAACGAAAAAGAAATCGTGTCATAAAATCCTGCCAAAACAATTTCACCGCCAGGAGTAAGGCAGCTGATCAATGTATCCACTAATTTCGCATCGCCACTCACATCGACAATCGTTTTGTACTTCTTAATCTGGTCGTCTTTAGGATCTATGGCGTCATAACCTACGGCGCCTTCTCGGCGCCCTGCATTGGTCTCCCAAACTACTGGGCGCTTGCCTTTAGCAACTGCAATCCTCGCAATCAAACGACCTAATACGCCATGTCCAACAATTAAATCTGGTTGCTCCTGACCAGGACCAGAGGTCACGTGATAACCAGTCGCAGCCAAAGCAAAGAGGATTGCCTCTTCGCCTAAATGATCTTGAATCGCAATCACGCGATTACTATCAACAATCACTCGTGAAGCTGCGCCACCGAACAGGCCTCGAATTTCTCCATAGCATTTAGCTCCTGGAACAAATACTCTTTGTCCCACCTTCAGATTCGAGTCAGTACCTGCTTTGACTACCCTACCTACAGACTCATAACCGGGCACGAGCGGATAACCCATGCCAGGAAAGTTGGGCATTTTTCCGGTCCACAATAATTTTTCTGTACCAGTACTAATGCCGCTCCACTCCATATCTACCAAGACATCGATGGGGGTCATGGGCGTTAATTCAAGATCAGCAAGAATGACACTTTCTGGCTTTTCTAGAACAATTGCCCTGGTTTGATACTTATCGGTCATGTCTCTTGGGTCATTCAATTTTTGATTAAATGTGTAAAAAAATATTTACACTTTAGTTTTTAATCCTTAATTGCCCACTTGTCATCTAGGGGTTTTCTCTACTAAATTGAGTATTTAGAGAGACTTCTATGGATATGTTTTTGAGGTGCGTCTTACGTACCCTAAAGAGCAGGTTTACTGCACTGCAATATTTGTGCATTTAAGGGCATATAGGAATTTAATAATTGAATACCAGTAAAACCTGCATCGCCCAGTAAGCGTCTTATTTCAATTTCAGTTCTCGGTCTGCCCCTACCCATTGCCAACAAATAAAAACCAAAATAGGCGTGACCCATTGCCTCAAAACCTTTGGTCTCAGCCATTGGCTCTGCTAGCAATAAAGTGCCGCCAGGATTAAGGGCATCAAATACATTGGCTAGTAACTGCCTTACGCGAGCATCATCATGATCAAAAATAACCCGCACCAGGGTGGCAAGATCGCACCCTCTTGGCAAGGGATCTTGAAAAAAGTTACCGCCAATCGCTTGCGCGCGCCCAGAAAGTCCAATGTCTTTGAAGTGAGCATTGGAGAGCTCTGCTACTCCAGGGATGTCAAATAATTTGAACTGCAAATGAGGGTAACGCGCGGCCAACCTTTTAATAAAGGCGCCCTGCCCACCACCAATATCAAGAACCGTTTGATGCTTACCCATAGAATAGGCATCGATAATTTCATCCGTTACCAGTGATTGCGTATGCGCCATCAATTTGGAGTAAGCGGCAACCTTTTCAGCAGACAAGTTTTCTGGTGCAGCACCCTTTTCAGAAGTGATATAGGGCCAGTATTCGTTGAGCGAAGCAGAACTGGTATCGCCCTGCAAGAGCGCGATTGGGTCAGCGAGATCACGATAAAAATCGGCATGGTGTTTAACCATATCCAAAATAGCAATATTTCCAACCAATGGGGCGCTCTTCATGCTGAGGGCATAACGATCTTCGCTACGTTTTACAAGCAACTCAATAGCAACAGCTGCATCCAATAAGCGCCTCAGGCCAGCAGGTTTTAATGGGATTTGTTGTTGCAGTTCATCAAAACTGAGAGCGCCCTTCGCCAAAATATCAAACAGGTTGATTTGAGTGCAGGCTAATAGGACTTGGGTATAAACAAACCCAGCCATTAAATCAAAAATATCGGATGCTTGTTTTTTGACTAACCAGCGAGTAAGGGGGAAGCGTGTAGCCCAGCGCTGAAAGCTGGGTGAAGCAATGAGTCGATTTCGCCAATCGAAGAAAATTTCCATGAATGGCAATTCAGAAATTAATTAAGAGTGGTAATGGGATTAAGAATGACTGGTTTGACGAAATAAAATTTTTCTTTTTGCATCTTTAAACCAATCAGAAGGCACAAGACGTTCAGATTCTTGAGTAACAAGAGCACGTAACATCTTCTCACCTTTGCAATGTGGTATAGAGGCAATAGCCTTCCTTACTAATTCATCAAAGCGTTGCACGGCACCACTAAGACCCAAATCCCTAGCAGAGCTCGGACGATCATGAGCTATATCCTGGCCAGCAGGCTTTCCTAATTCTGCTTGATCAGCTACGACATCACGTATGTCATCTGCTACTTGATAAGCCTCACCGAGCCATTCACCAAGTGGCCTCCAGGTGGCAGCATCAGCACCGGCTGCTTGTGCACCAGCAGCAGTTGCTGCCTCGAACAAAGAGCCTGTTTTAGCACGTTGATAGTCGCTCAAATCGACTTTTGGCTCACACTCCCACGCTTGACCTGCAACAATTCCATGGGGTGAACCGACACTCATCGCAATCGTATTCATGAGAGGGCCCAAGCGGAAGATAGAGCGTGTACCAGAACTAGCTAAGCACTGAAATGCCAACACAATGAGTGCATCTCCAGCGAGTACTGCAATACGCTCGCCATAGGCAGCGTGCACAGAGGGTCTGCCACGTCGTAACTCTGCATCGTCAAAGCAAGGTAAATCATCATGCACTAAAGATGCACAATGCAATAATTCAATGGCACTAGCAGCCGCATTTGATAAAGCAGGATCATCATCACCACACGCTGCAGCAACAGCTAAACATAATTGCGGACGAATTCTGGCTCCGCCTGGAAACACTGAGTAATGCATTGCCTCTTGCAAGAGCTGTGGCCCCTGTTTGGATTGAGCCAAATGCATCGCATCCTCAAGACTTTGATTAATTCGCTCTAATATGCTCATATTAAATTTTGTATTCAAGTATTGTGTTTAAGAAAGAGTTTTAGCCACTGAAAATCATTAAGCCGCTAAAGAGTTATTGTCGTAAATGCCCTCTAAGCGATCCTCTAGCTCGTCATTAGCCTCTTGCATCGCTTTGAGCATTTCTGGCTCAGGCTGCCAGTAATTTCTTTGCGACGCTTCAGTCAAACGATTCGCTAAACGAGCAGCAGCAGTAGGATTTAGTTTTGCTAAACGCTCACGCATTTCAGGGTTCAGCATAAAAGTCTCTGTTAACTGCTTATAGACCCAAGGCTGCACTTGACCCGTAGTCGCAGACCAGCCCATGGTGTTGGTGATATGCACCTCAATTTGTCGCACACCCTCATAACCACTTTCCAACATGCCTTCGTACCATTTTGGATTGAGCATCCGAGTACGAGTTTCTAGAGAAACTTGTTCAGAGAGTGTTCTGACTGCACCCTCACCTTTTGTCTGATCACCAATAAAGACTGGGACGTCGGCACCACCCTTGGCACGCTTCACTGCTCTCGTAATTCCGCCCAAGGTATCAAAGTAGTTATCAATTGTTGTTACACCTAACTCCATCGAGTCAAGATTTTGATAAGTCATTTGCACATCGGATAAAACGCTCTTTAACAAAGCGTTATTTTGAATCGGTACACCAGCGCGTCCGAAAGCAAAACCTTTTCTACGGGTGTAGGTTTCAGCTAATTCATCTTCCTCTTCCCACACGCTGTTTTCAACCATATTGCTAACGTTAGAACCATAAGCGCCATCGGCGTTTCCATAAACACGCAATGAAGCTGTTTCTAAATCACAACCATGTTCTTTTTGGTAAGCCAAAGCATGCCTACGAATAAAGTTTTGTTCCAGCGGCTCATCTTCCGCAGAAGCTGCCATAAATGCTGCCTCAGCTAGCAACTTAATTTGCAAAGGTAGTAAATCGCGGAATATGCCAGACAAGGTAATGACTACGTCAACCCTTGGACGACCCAGCTCACTTAAAGGAATTAATTGTGCGCCTGCTAGACGACCATAACTATCGAAGCGTGGTTTTGCGCCCATCAATGCAAGCGCTTGACCAATTTGACCGCCTTCAGATTTCAAGTTATCACTGCCCCACAAAACCATCGCAATCGATTCTGGAAGTGAGTTGCCATCTTCTTGGTATTTATCCAAAATGCGCTGAGCCTGTTTAGCCCCATCTTTCACGGCAAATACGCTGGGAATACGGAATGGATCAAAGCCATGTAGGTTGCGACCCGTTGGCAATACTTCAGGATTGCGCATCACATCGCCACCAGCTGCTGGGCGAATAAAGCGTCCATCTAACGCATCTAACATACCAGCCACTTCAGTCTCTGCAGACATCAACTCATTGGACTGCACCATCTTGCCAAACAAATCTTCTAATATCTCGCGAGTACCAAGCTCTAATAGCTTAGGATGAGCATCAATCACTTTGTCAAACTTCTCACCATTCGTCAGGGCTTCTACCACCGCATCTTCAACTGGATGATCCAGAGCTACATCAGCCATCGCTTTTAATAATCCAAAGCGCTCAGCTAAAGGTGGCACAGCACCAACCACATGCAAGCCATGAGGAATTAAGGTGTACTCGAGCTCGAGTAATTCATTAAAGAGATTACTGACGATATTTTGCAAACCATCTAGATCTGTTTTATCCCAGACAGGCTCGGCTTTGCATAGATCAATCTCTGCTGCTTGGGCCTGAATCAGATCTCCCAAATCTATCCGCTCCTGATTTGCATCAACATCTAAAGATCTAAAGCGCTCAATCGATGCTTTGAGATCAGCCAAGCCGGCATATAAACCGGCTTGCGTTACTGGCGGAGTAAGGTAACTAATCAGGGTTGCACCAGAGCGGCGTTTAGCAATCGCGCCCTCAGAAGGATTGTTCGATGCATACAAATAAATATTAGGCAGATCATTGATTAAACGGTCTGGCCAACATGCGCCACTCATGCCAGTTTGCTTACCAGGCATGAACTCTAATGCGCCATGCGTACCAAAGTGAATGACTGCTGTAGCAGCAAAGTCTTCCCGCAAGTAACGATAGTAAGCAGAGAATGCATGGGTTGGCGCAAAACCACGTTCAAATAGCAAGCGCATCGGATCACCTTCATAACCAAACGAAGGTTGTACTGAAATCAGTACATTGCCAAACTGCTTACCAAGGACAAAGATGGAGCTTCCGTTAGAGAGTTGCTTACCTGGAGCTGGACCCCATTGCGCTTCAATTTCTTTTAACCAAGGTTCACGCCGAACATGATCATCTACAGGAATTAAGGTGTGCACGTTTGCATCTGCGCCATACTGCTGGGCATTACCTTTTAAGATTGAATCACGCAACTCATCTACGGACTTGGGAACGTCAACGGTGTAGCCACGCTCCTTCATGCCAATTAATAAATTTTGGACCGATTGGAAGACGCTCAAGTAAGCAGCGCTACCAATATTGCCGGCATTCGGTGGGAAATTGAACAATACAATGCCAACCTTACGTTGCGCACGCTCCGAACGACGCAAGTCAACTAACTTTCCAACCCGTGCGGCCAGCATTCCAACACGCTCGGTGCAGGTAAACATATCCTGTGGATTATGGTCATCTGTAAATGAACACTGCTTATGGCAACCTGTACAGGTGGTACCAGATGCACCGGGTCGCCCACCATACACCATCGGAATGGTTGAGCCATCTAGTTCAGGGATCGCAACCATGATGGTGCTCTCTACAGGGAGCAAACCACGCTCAGAACCTCCCCACTGCTCAAGATTTTGAAACTCAACAGGGTGAGCCGCAATATAAGGAATATCTAATTTAGCCAACACCTCTTCAGCCGCATGAGCGTCGTTATAGGCTGGTCCACCCACCAAAGAGAAGCCTGTTAGAGAAACCATGACATCAATCGTTGGCTTGCCCTCTTTTGTAAAGTAATCATCAATAGCTGGGCGAGCATCTAAACCGGCCGCAAAAGCAGGCACTACTTGTAAACCTTGCGCTTCTAATGCGGCAATGACCGGATCATAGTGACCACTGTTACCAGAGACCAAGTAAGAACGCAGAACCAAAAGTCCGACTCTTCCGCGCGCTTTTGCATCTGGCACTACCTTAGGCAAATCACTTAAATTACTACTCAAGCGATTTTTCATGCGTGGGTGATACACCCCAGAATCTGGATATTCGACTGGATCAAGGGCCTTCGCATTTTTACGCAAGACCTCACGTGAACCAGCTGCATAACGATTAATCAGATTAACCATCATGTTGTACATGTTCTCTTGAGAACCACCCAGCCAATACTGCAATGACAAGAAATAAGCCCTGAGGTCTTGAGCAGTTCCAGGCACAAAGCGCAGCATTTGCGGAATCACACGCAACATCTTCATTTGCTTTGCGCCAGCAGTCGAACTCTTGCTATTGCCATCTTTGTCTTTTGCGCTTGGACGGAGCTTTTTCAGCATGGCCATCAAGCCACTGGCTGGTTGACTCATATCGAGCTTGCCAATTTTCGTTAACTTAGTAACGTCTCCTGCAGACATGGCACAAACCATGGCATCACAATGGTCTCGCCTTGCTTTAAGATCTTCCAAAATTGGTAAATAGTGATCCTCTAGGAACAACATGGTGGCAATCACGATGTCGCCACTAGCAATGTCGTCCTTACAGTGTTGTAAATGCTCTGGATTACCGGCAAATTCACTGGCTGAATGGATGCTCAGCGTTGCTCCCGGAATAGTCTTCTTGAGATCCTCATAGGCACGGTTTGCAGCGCTATTTAAATGAGTATCCATCGTCACAAGCACTAACTTAATAGGCTCATGCATATTGGAAGATTTTGTTTTGGTAAGCATTCAATAAGTGTTATTAAAAAGATTAAATTTAAAAAAATTTACTTTTTAGTTTTTACTTTCTATCTCTGATTGATTCTTGAAGAATCCTACAATACTGTCAACCAAATTAGACACCTATTTCGCCTCAAAACTATCCTTTAAGGGTATCTCCTAATAAAAACTCAATACCAGTATATTTAAAGAATTGAGCACTCATCAATTGATTTGCTGCTATGCAATAAATCAATTCATTAGGCTCGTATTAAACAATTTCAAGGAATCTGAATGGCACGTAATTACCCTTTCTCTGCAATTGTTGGGCAAGAGGATATGAAGCTGGCAATCTTGATTGCGGCACTCGATTCCAGTGTTGGGGGAGTATTAGTGATGGGCGACCGTGGTACAGGAAAATCCACGGCAGTTCGTGCACTTGCAGCATTGCTTCCGGAGATGAGCTCAGTTCAAGATTGTGTATATGCCTGTGATCCGAATGCTGCACCAGGAACTTGTCCTGTATGCGATGAATTAAGAGCCAAGCTCAAGGTTGGTGGAAAACTCAAAGCCATTAAGAAAGCAGTGCCAGTAGTGGACTTGCCATTGGGCGCTACGGAAGATCGGGTTATTGGCGCATTAGATATCGAAAAAGCACTGAGCTCCGGAGAAAAAGCATATGAACCCGGCCTTCTTGCTAAAGCACATCGAGGCTTCCTGTATATAGACGAAGTGAATCTTTTAGAAGACCACTTAGTCGACTTATTAATCGACGTTGCTGCTTCTGGAGCCAACGTGGTCGAAAGAGAGGGTCTCAGTATTCGTCACCCTGCAAAATTTGTTCTAGTCGGCAGTGGTAACCCAGAGGAAGGTGAATTACGTCCACAACTACTCGATCGCTTTGGTCTTGCTGTTGAAGTGAAGACTCCTCAAGAATCAAAGTCTCGAGTAGAAATTATCAAACGACGCGATGAGTTTGAGCGCAATCAAGCGAAGTTCATGGAGACTTGGGAAAAAGAAGATGACATCATTCGACAGCAAATTCAAGCTGGGAAAAAGAAATTGCCTTCAGTCAAAGTGGATGATGCGATGCTCGAAAAAGTAACCCAGCTTTGCAGTCACCTAGGAACTGATGGTCTACGTGGGGAGTTAACCCTGCTGCGCGCAACTCGAGCTTATGCCGCACTCTGCGGAAAAAATCAGGTAACGATCGAGCATCTGAAAAAGATAGCAGTACCCGCCTTACAGCATCGACTCAGACGCAATCCTTTGGATGACTCTAGCTCTGCCGTTCGAGTCAAAAGAGCTTTAGAAGAATTGTTTCCTGAAAAAAGTAAGTAAAAATACTCAATCAGCAAATACTGTCTTTTGGAAAATCTAGCACAAACGCAAGAGATTAGTAAGAGCACCAAACTCGAAACTTGGTTGCGGGCGCTCCAGGTTGCCCAACTCTTAGCTATTCATCCGCATGGTTTGGGTGGCGTAATTTTGCGTGCACGCTCAGGACCAGTCAGAGATCGTTGGCTAAGCTATCTCAATACCGTCGCTCAATTGGGAGGTATGCGCCTGCCTTTACGCAAAATGCCTCTTGGCATCTCAGATGAAAATCTGATTGGTGGTATCGATCTCGATCAAACACTACGCACAGGCAAAGCCGTTCTCAGGCAGGGACTCCTCGCGCAATGCGATCAACAGTTATTACTCATGCCAATGGCAGAGAGGGTTGAAGTAGGCGCTGTAGCGAAAGTGGTAAGTGCTTTGGATAATGGATTTATTGCAATTGAGCGTGATGGTCAAAGCCGCAGAATTGAAAGTCAATTTGGAGTTGTGGCTTTGGATGAGGGTATCGAAGATGACGAACAACCCAATGAAAAAATTCGGCAGAGAACCGCATTTCTGTTGAACCTCGATATTCTCGGCTGGAGAGATCTACCAGAAACTGATGATGATTTTCTGCCTGATGCCCAAACACTTCAATATGCACGTGAAAACTTCTCTGCAGTCACTGTGAGTGAAGATAGTCTCAATGCATTAGTTGGTGTTGCTGAACAGTTGGGGGTGATATCGATACGTGCCCTTAATCTGGCTATGAATACTGCGAAGTGTTTAGCAGCTTTTGATAGAGAAGATGAAGTGACTAGCATGCATTTGCAACAAGCGATTGCATTAGTTTTATCCCCACGCGCTACGAGACTGCCGCAAAGTGCTCCGCCCGAAGAGGAAGAGATTCCACCTGAACCAGAGTCAGATGAACAACCTGAAAGTGAGCAAGATCCCTTAGATCAAGAGCCGCCGCCTCCACCCGATCCGAGTGAAGACCAGGACAGGAATGAAGATGAGGGGGAGGAACAGGAAAATAATGCAGAAAATCCACAAGCGCTTGAAGATGAAATTTTAGAAGCCGCTCAAGCAGCAATCCCTGCAGACCTCTTGGCGCGCTTGGCAGATTTAGCTGACTTAAAAACACCTAAAGGTATGGGTGGCAAAACTGGCGCTATCAAAGTCGGCCGCATACGTGGTCGTCCACTCGGAAATATACCCGGCATGCCCGAGGGTGGCAAAACTCTGAGCATCATTGATACGCTGCATGCTGCTGTTCCTTGGCAAGCTGTACGCAGAGCAGAAATGAAGGCAGCTGGCAAAACAATCCCTCTTGGGAAAATTTTGATTCGCAAAGAAGATTTTCGGATTAAGCGCTATCAAGAGCGCACTCAAACCTTAACGATGTTTATCGTAGATGCATCTGGCTCCTCCGCGATGCATCGCCTTGCAGAAGCGAAGGGTGCAGTGGAATTGCTATTAGCCGAATGCTACGTAAGACGAGATCAGGTAGCAGTGATGTCATTTAGAGGTAGTGCTGCCGAACTCGTCCTCGCCCCTACGCGTTCATTAGTCAAGGCTAAACGAGCCCTCAGTGGTCTGCCTGGCGGTGGCGGGACCCCCTTATCACGTGCGATTGATGAATCTTTTGAAGTTGCTAGCGCATCGATGCGAAAAGGACTTACCCCCGCCTTAGTCTTCTTAACGGATGGCCGAGCCAATATTGCTAAAGATGGCTCTCCTGGAAGACCAAAGGCAATGGAAGATGCGCAGCAGTCAGCACGTGCTGCATCTCATTACTCTTTTAAGTCCTTATGGATTGATACTTCACCGCAAGCTCGAGACGAAGGTAAAGCCATGGCTGCAATGCTGGGGTCTATGTACTTGCCACTACCGAATGCAGGCGCTAATGAGGTTTCACAAGCGATCATGCAAGGCCTGAAAAAGGCTTAATCGCCAGACTCAGTCTTCAAGCCTTCGAGAATCAGTTGTGCCACTTTGTTCGGCTCCAGCTCATGCATGATGTGACCACCTTCCCATTTCACAATCTCTGCAGCAGGAAAATAATCCAGAATAATCTTTTCTAAAGGTTTTACTGGAATCCACGCATCCTGATTACCTAAGACGCAAATTAATTTACCGCGATATAAATTTGCTTCAACTAAAACTTTGTGAATATCTGCTGCTGCCATGAAATTCATGGAGCCGCGTACATGTTCTGAACGCTCAAAGAGTTTACGGTAATAAACTCTGCGAGTCTCCGGCAAAATCGTATTCGTTGAGTCTAGCAGCTTATCGACCATTCCTAAACTAGGTGAAAGTGAAGCAAGCAAGCTAGAAAGCGTTGAGGATCGGGTAATGGGACCTAAGAGTGGTCCAAAGAAACTAGTGTACACAGTTGGCGGCGGTATAAAAGAGGGATTCAAAGCAATCACTAGCTTAGGTGGCTTTGATGAACCTACGGCAAAACGCAATGCTAAAGGTGCGCCAGCAGAATGCCCGACTACGATCGAGGGTGCTTCAATCCCTAATTGCTCAATGAGTAGCTGTAAAGAGTTTGCTATTTCATCAAGTGTTAAGTCTTCTAATTTTGCGCCTAAGGTAAAAGCATGTCCTGGTAAATCCGGCACTAAGACTTGTGCATCGGCTTCTAACAGAGGAATCAGATCAGACCAAGAATGGGTTGAGCTACCAGTACCATGCAATAACAAAACAACAGGGCCCTTACCAGTGAGTTGCACATGCCAATCTAAACCTCCAACAGAGACGGTACTACTATGTTGTCGATTGGGCCAATCTGAGGGTATTCGTTTCATTGCTTATAAGAACTCTTTGAGTGCCTGAAGTCCAATTGTAGGTTGCTCTTCTTGTGGCAAGTGGCCAATATTAGGCAAGGATACTCTCTTCACATTAGGCATTACCTTCAAGTAATCGTTTGAATTTGCAATCGGGATAAAAGCATCTTGCTCACCCCAGATCAATAAAGTTGGTGCTTTGATATTGGTCAAAGAGGGCACTGGATCTTGTAAGACAGTTTGCTGCATACGAGCCAAAATGGCACCTCTTACCCCAGGGGCTAACATCAGGTCGTAGTAACGATTTACTAAAGCATCATTTAATGTTTTTGGATTCGCGTAAGCTGGTTCAAGGTTCATTGCTAAAAAAGTTTTAGAAAAGAAATAGCAATAGAGCTGAGCAATTGCAGGGACTTCAGTCTTTTTGCCGTACTCAATTCCTAGGCTAGCATACCCATCCGGTGAGATGAGCACCAACTTCGCAACCTGATCCGGATACCGCGCGGCAAATTGCCAAGCAAACTTGCCGCCCATCGAATTGCCTACCAACACCACCTTTGGAATTTGTAGCGCTTTCATGAAAGCCTCAAGCACCTCTACACTTCTCTCATCGGTATAGACGCCACTTGGATCTTCTCCGGTAAGACCAAATCCTGGCAAGTCTACAGAAATCACACGGTAGTCCTGACTTAAAGCTTCTGACCAAGCATCCCAAGTCTGCAAACTTGCACCAAAGCCATGCAAAAATAGAATGGGTATCGGGTTTTTGGAAGGGCCAGTATCTTGATAATGAATGTTGACTCCCAATGCACTGACATATGCATTTTTAGGAGAGCCATACATTTTTTCTAACTCTGTTTTAGACTTATCGGGAGCCCATAAATAGAGGGCTGCAAAAAAGATGAAGGTTGTTAATACCAGAGCAATGATCTTGAACGCTTTGAGGAGCATCGATTTCTAGCCTTAAAATAACAATGATGAATTTCTACCAAAACTAAGACTGTAATAGAAAAATGCCTGCCAATACTACTCAACCCCTTGCCATTATTACTGGAGCCTCATCTGGAGTTGGCTTATATGCCGCCAAAGCTCTGCTGGCTCGTCATTGGCGACTGATACTGGCAGTCCGAGACCCTCAAAAAATGGAGTTAACCGCCAAGGCACATCAATTTGATCCAAGCCAATATGAAATCTGGCAACTAGACCTTGGAAATCTCGATAGCGTTAAAGCATTTGTCCAACGCTTTAATGAAAGCGGTCAAAAGCTTAACGCTTTGCTCTGTAATGCGGCGACTTATTTACCACTCTTAAAAGAACCTGCCCGCTCTCCTCAAGGATTTGAAATTAGCGTAGCAACGAATTATTTTGGGCACTACGTTCTGAGCAGAATGCTGCTGGACAAGTTAATCCAAACTGCCAAACAATATGAGCATGCACGTCTGATTACCTTAGGCACTGTGACCGCCAACTCAGAAGAATTCGGCGGCAAAGTACCTATTCCTGCCCCCGCAGATATTGGTGCTTTAGAAGGTCTCATGTCTGGCTTTAAAGCACCGATTGCCATGATCAATGGAAAACCCTTTAAACCTGGCAAGGCATACAAAGATAGCAAGCTATGCAATATGGTCATGAATCGAGAGCTACAAAAAAGATATCACGCTAGTACTGGCGTGATCTTTAATACCCTATATCCTGGATGTGTAGCTGAGACGGCGCTCTTTAGAGACACTCCGCCACTCTTTCAAAAAATATTTCCCTGGTTTCAGAAAAACATTACCAAGGGTTATGTGAGCCAAGAGCTTGCTGGAGAACGTGTTGCTCAAGTGGTTGCAGATCCACGCTTTACCCAATCAGGCGTTCATTGGAGTTGGGGCAATCGCAACTCAGCTATTAGAGAGCCTTTCGCCCAAGAGCTTTCTATGAAAGCCAAGAGCGAAAAATTAAGCAAAGATCTCTGGGAAATTACAGCCAAGCTCGTTGGCATGCCCAGTAATTAACTAAGCAGATTAATCAAAGCCAAGTAAATCAAATATATCTCTGTCCTTCATTGGTATTGAAGGCAAGGGATCTGCTCCGGCCCAAAGTGCTGCAGCTAAACGCATGTACTCTTGCTGGACTTTTTCAAGCTCAGGAGAGTACTCCATCTCAAATAAAGTTGACTTTTTAAGACGACTACGACGAATCACATCCAAGTCAGGGAAGTGAGCCATCGTTTTTAATCCAACCTGTTCATTGAATTTGTCGATTTGATCGGTATCCTTACTGCGATTCGCAATCACACCACCTAAGCGAACGTTATAGTTTTTCGCTTTTGCACCAATAGCTTGAATAATGCGATTCATCGCAAAAATAGAATCAAAGTCATTGGCAGTCACGATGAGCGCGCGATCAGCATGCTGCAGTGGCGCAGCAAAGCCACCACAAACTACGTCGCCCAAGACGTCAAAAATCACGACATCGGTATCGTCCAGTAAATGATGTTCCTTCAGAAGTTTCACAGTTTGCCCAACCACATAGCCTCCACAACCTGTTCCTGCTGGAGGTCCGCCTGCTTCTACACACATCACGCCGTTATAACCTTCATACACAAAATCTTCGATGCGTAACTCTTCGGAATGAAAATCCACTTTCTCCAGCACATCAATTACCGTAGGCATCAGCTTTTTGGTGAGGGTAAATGTTGAATCATGTTTAGGATCGCATCCAATTTGGATGACGCGTTTTCCTAATTTAGAGAAAGCAACCGATAAGTTAGATGAGGTAGTGCTCTTACCAATCCCACCCTTACCGTAAATCGCAAAGACCTTCGCTTTACCAATTTTCAAATTGGGATCTAGCTGAACTTGAAGGCTTCCTTCACCATCAGGTGGTGGACTGCGAAAATCTGAAACGGGTATGTTAATTGCTTTCATTTTGGATTGCTTTCACTGTTTTTGACTAGATGTCACTATTTAACTTTTAAAGTGTGCCTTTGCATCATACAAAGTTTCTAAGGTAATACTCAAAAGTCCTTGCTCAACTGCATAACGCTCTGTATTTCTTCTGGCCTTGCCTCTCACAAAAAATGGGATTTTATTGAGTTCTTTTTCAGCATCATTTTCCCAGGAAGGCGCTCCATTCTTGACAGTAATCATCGAAGGGGCATGCTCTGAGGCCTCTTTTGCGGGAGTCGAATGTCCAAGATGGGATGGCATCGCGCCATCATGAAACTCAAAGTCTCCTTTGAACATGCCAATTAAATGTTCTTCGAGACCCATCATGAGAGGATGAACCCAAGAATCAAATAATACGCAGGCACCTTCAAAGCCCATTTGCGGAGAATAACGAGATGGAAAATCTTGGACATGCACTGGAGACGAAATGACTGCACAAGGTATTTTTAAGCGCTTGGCAATATGACGCTCCATCTGGGTTCCTAAGATCAACTCTGGCTGAAGTTCAGTAATCTTTTCTTCAACTTCTAAATAGTCGTCCGAAATGATTGCCTCAAGCCCGAATTCAGCAGCAGCCTCACGTACTTCACGAGCTAATTCACGGCTATAGGTGCCTAGTCCAACTACTTTGAAGCCCATTTCATGAGCAGCTACTTTTGCTGCAGCAATAGCATGCGTTGCATCACCAAAAATAAAGACTCTCTTGTTGGTGAGATAGGTTGAGTCTACCGATAACGCATACCAACGTGCTCTAGATGATTGACTTAATTTTTCAACATCACACTCAATACCTGCTAACTGGCAGACTTCAGTAATAAAAGCTTGAGTACCCTTAAATCCAATCGGAATCGTTTTAGTCGAAGGCTGACCAAAGCTTCTACTCATCCAAGTGACTGCAGTGTTTGCTGTCTCTGGGTATAAATTGACATTAAAGTCGGCTTCATGCAAACGCGCAATATCTGCAGGGTTAGCGCCTAAAGGTGCAACCACATTGACTTCAATTCCTAAATCACGCAATAAACGAGAAATTTCTTCGACATCATCGCGATGCCGGAAACCGAGAGCCGTAGGCCCTAAAATATTACAACTCGGCTTTGCATTGGCTGCACGGGCTGGACGTTGTTGGCCTGGAGGCAGAATAAATGACTGCCCTAATAGGCGAACCATCTGATAAAAGGTTTCTGCTGCGCCCCAATTTTCTTTCTTTTGATATGCCGGCAATTCCAGTGGCAAGATCGGTACAGGCAAATCAAGCGCGGCGGCTAAGCCACCAGGGTCATCTTGAATCAACTCTGCTGTACAGGAAGCGCCCACCATCAATAAATCAGGCGTAAAACGGGCATAAGCTGATCTAGCAGCATCTTTGAATAACTCTGCAGTATCGCTACCTAAATCACGCGCCTGGAAAGTGGTGTAAGTGACCGGCGGTCTCTTTTTCATCCGCTCAATCATGGTGAAAAGGAGATCGGCATAAGTATCGCCTTGCGGAGCGTGCAGAACATAATGCACCTTCTCCATTGCGGTAGCAATGCGCATCGCTCCGACATGGGGTGGTCCTTCATAAGTCCAAAGCGTTAATTTCATACGGTCTCCGCCATCATGAGCTTATGTTTTCTCGTTAAAGGGCGAGCAAATAATTCCGCAAGATCAGCTGCTTGGTTAAATCCTTGAATAGGTGTGAAGACAAGCTCAATCGACCACTTTGTAGTAAAGCCCTCGGCTTCCAAGGGATTCGCTAATCCCAAGCCACAGACAACCATATCTGGCTGTTGCGCGCGACAACGGTCTAATTGATTTTCTACATTTTGACCTTCAGATAATTGCGTCTGAGAATCCAACATAGTTAATTCTTCCGCCATATGCTGACGATGCAAATAGGGAACGCCGACTTCCATCAATTTCATACCAAGCTCTCTATTTAAATAACGAGCCAAGGGTATCTCTAACTGTGAGTCAGGAAAGAAGAAAATGGATTTTCCTTGCAGGATCTCACGATGCGGCGCAAGTGACTTATTGGCACGATCACGTTGGGGTGCAATGACCTTCTCAAATATATCTGGAGGCACACCTAATTCCTGGGCGGCGGCTGCAAACCATTTTTCCGTTCCCTCTACACCCAATGGGAAAGGTGCAGCAATTCTCTGAGCCCCTAAATTTTCCAAGAATCTAGCGGTATCGGTCAAAAATGGCTGAGCCAATAAATACTTTGTCTTTGGACCAACAACGATTTTTTGCGTCGACTCCCTAGGCGGGAAAAAAGCAAAAGACTTGAGACCCAGGTCTTTAAAGATGCGACTAAATTGATCTTCAACCACATCAGCCAAACAGCCGACCACCAATAAATCAACTTCATCAGATTGATTAGACTTGGGTAGATCTTGCACTAACGCAGCTAAACAAGCGTCTTCCCCTTGGGTAAAAGTTGTCTCAATACCGCTGCCAGAATAATTCAGAATGCGTACATTTGGCGCAAATGTTTTACCAAGGCGTTGTGCTGCCCGCGACAAATCTAACTTTATGACTTCTGACGGGCAAGAACCCACTAGAAATAATAGTTTGATATCAGGACGACGCTCTAGCAATTGCTTTACAACCTTGTCTAACTCATCATTAGCATCTGCAAGACCAGCTAAATCACGATCATCAATGATTGCTGTTGCAAAACGTGGTTCGGCGAAAATCATCACCCCAGCGGCAGACTGAATTAAGTGTGCGCAGGTTCGAGAACCAACCACCAGAAAAAATGCATCTTGAATTTTTCGATGCAACCAGATAATCCCAGTCAGGCCACAGAAAACTTCTCTTTGGCCACGCTCTTTTAAGGGCTGGAAATCCATCTTCACTTCATTGGCTACAGAATTCAATTCTTACCTCAGACTTTGATGAACGAATTGAATTGGGAATGGAGGACCATCGAACCAATTTCAGACGGGGCACAGAAAAAAGTAGTCATACAGTCATACGCAAATCAATAGATGCCTTAGTAAAAGGCTCTTGAGGGCTTTTAGATATAAGTGTTTATACCCATAAAAAGCCTATCCCTAAAAGGGGAATATTGCCAAGCCAAAGAAAAAGCCCCAAATATTAAGCAACTTGGGGCTTTTAATTGAGTGAAGTTTGAACCTTATCGTTGCGACTTTAGCAATGCTTTAAAGGTAAGCACGCTGAGAGATACCGCAATTCCTAGCGAAACTAAAAACATGGCAAATTTAGACTGGGTCTGGCCCGCAGGAAAGATCAAGTAGAAAGCAACGGTAATGCTGACGACCATTCCAAAAAATCCTGCAATTTTAGAAATCCGGTCTTTCATATCATGGAATTTAAACATGCTCTGTATCCTTTCAGGTTTTATATCTTGTGCGCATAAGAACATCAATGGATGATTGCTAATTGATGTCGAAAACTTTAAACCTCGTTTTTGGTAGAGTCAAGACACTAGGGTAAACCCTCTAAAAATTAACAGCTTTCTCCATCTCCAGCATGCCATCTTCGATGGAATAGATTGGTTCATAAGCTAACTGATCTTTGGCTTTCTGAATCGAGACAGAAAAAGGGTACGCCATTAAATGGACCATCTCCCTAATTAACGGGGGTTCGCCACGAAGCGGTAAGTATTTCCAACCATTTTCTGTAAACCGAGCCAACGGCCTAGCCAAGGAGCGAGGTATCGATAAAGATGGCACCTTGTAATGACCGGCTTTGAGTCTCTTGGTCATCCATTGCCTAAATGGAACTGCTTGCCCATCGCTGATAAAAAAACTCTCTTGGGTTGACTCTGATAAAAGCGCTTTATTTACCGCTTCGCAAAGATTTTGAATGTAGCATGTTGAGAAGGGGTAGCCACCCTGATCAAACCAGCCAAACTGATTCAGATCAGCAGCCTTGCCCAAGCTCTGGTCGACCAAATCACCTTTACCCCAAATGGATGCAGGTCGAAGGCTTATCGTTCGGAACTCTTCATTTCCAGCATCAAGCACCAACTGTTCTGCTTGGGACTTGCTATGACTATAGGGAAAGTCATGCAGCGCTGGTAAAGATTGAGATTCTAAAAGATTCAGATTTTGCCTCAAGGGATCTTTAGCGATCGATGCATCACTCATGTAAATAAACTGCTTTACACCGGCCAGCTTAGCTGACTCTAAAACATTTTTTGTCATCAGCACGTTAGTCTCAAGCAAAGCTTGCTCTGAATTCCAAAGCCTCATCTCTGCGGCACAATGAATCAGGACGTCAAAATCCTGAAGTCTCTTCGTTAAGCTTTGGATATCGTTTAAGTCTCCCGACCAAATCTCAAGATTATGCGAAGGTTTGCTATGAATAACATGCGGCGTACGAAAGTGGCAGATGATTTCGTGCCTGGCAGCATTTAAGGACTCAAGCAAATGACTTCCAACAAAACCACTAGCTCCAGTTAAAAAGATCTTCATAGAACGAAAGAGTTAGTCACTTACTAAACCTTTGCCCAAGAAATAGAGCTGATTTTCCATAGTAATAGGCGGTGGCCAACAATATCTTTGGTGAGAATGCGATGATGGAAATCAGAAGCAAGGGAATGAAAGACCAATGTTGAGTTGATCCATAAGCACCCAATATGATGAGTGCTAAAAATATAATCTTACGCACTCCACCACGAGGTAGCCAGGGACTTCTTTTATATATGGGTTCTTTATGAGTCGCGGGGCTGTCGTCTGCCATCTTCCTAGTATCACTAAAAATACACATCCAATCTAAGTGAACTATCATAGATAATTATTAGGGATTCTTCAATGACCAAGCTAAGTAACAAGACAAATCCCCGTGGGTTGCGTACCTTAGCAGCACTTCTTCCCTTTTTGAAGCCATATAAAAAACAATTTATATTGGCAATCTTTAGCCTAGTACTTGCCGCTAGCGCAACCTTAGCCGTTCCCTTCTCTTTTAGGCAAATCATTGATTTAGGTTTTAACACGGATAGTGGCAACCAAATCAATATCACTTTTTTAACCCTATTTATTGTTGCTGCCTTAGTAGCACTGGGAACCTCTCTCCGTTTTTACATGGTGTCCTGGTTGGGAGAAAAAATTACGACTGATATACGCTCAGCTGTCTACAGTCATGTCATCAAACAAAGCCCCGAGTTCTTTGAATCTACACATAGCGGCGAAATACTCTCGCGCCTCAATACAGATACCGTTCTGATTCAGACATTAATTGGTACTAGTGTCTCTATGGCGATCAGAAACATTCTTTTACTAGCAGGCGGTCTGGTGATGATGTTTATCACTAGTCCAAAATTATCTGTACTAATTTTTGCAACCCTACTGCTCACAATTATTCCAACGATGATCATGGGCAGGCGAGTCAGAAAGCTCTCCCGAAATTCGCAAGATAAGATTGCTGATGCCTCAGCTTTAGCAGGGGAGAAATTAAATGCCATCCCCACTATTCAGTCATTTACCAATGAAACAATAGAAATTCAACGATTTGATCAATCCATTCATACCGCTCTTGATGCGGCTATCCATCGATCACAAGCTAGGGCCTTACTGACATTTGTTGCTATTTTGTTTGGCTTCACCAGTATTATTTTGGTTCTTTGGCTTGGTGCCTATGCAGTGATGGATAAGCAAATTACTGCCGGAGAATTATCTCAATTCATTTTGTATGCTGTGATTGTTGCGGGAGCAATCGCTGGCATCTCAGAAGTAATCGGTGACACCCAAAGAGCGATTGGTGCAAGTGATCGCTTGCTGGAACTCTTAAACGTTCAATCTTCTATCCAAGCCTCAGTAATTGTGGAATCAATACCTCAGGTCAATGCCGCAGGTATTGGCGTAGAAATACAAAATCTCTGCTTTCAGTATCCATCCAATCAAAATCAGGTTTTATCAGACGTCTCTCTAGAAATTAAACCTGGGGAAAGAATTGCCATTGTTGGCCCATCAGGCGCCGGCAAGACGACGCTCTTTCAACTCCTGCAACGCTTCTATGATCCCACTAGCGGAGAAATTCTTTTTAATAACATCAACATTCGCAATCTGCGACTTGAAGCACTTAGAAAAATGATCGGTGTTGTTCCGCAGGATATTGTGATTTTTTCAGACAACGCCATGGAAAATATTCGTTTTGGCAGAATGGATGCGACTGATGAGGAGGTGATATTAGCAGCGCGTCTTGCCATCGCTGATGAATTCATTTCTAAATTACCAGAAGGTTATCAAAGCTTCTTGGGAGATCGAGGTATCCGCTTATCTGGTGGGCAAAAACAGCGGATTGCGATTGCTAGAGTATTGTTAAAGAATCCAGCCTTATTACTCTTAGATGAAGCTACTAGCGCCTTAGATGCTGAGTCTGAATTACTTGTTCAGCGCGCGCTTGAAGCTGCGATGGACCACCGGACAACGATTGTGATTGCTCATCGACTGTCTACCGTAAAGCAGGCAGATAAAATTCTTGTGTTGGAAAATGGACGGATCATAGAAACTGGAACCCATGCCGATTTGATTCTACGAAGTGGTCTTTATGCCCGCTTAGCGAAACTACAATTTACTGACCAATAATTGAGAATCCCTCAGACTCAATAAATCAGCATCAGTCATGCTTTAGATTTTAAATACTCACCAAATGAAAATACTGAGTTAGGGCCTAAGCGAGGCTTCAGCTTCTGAGGTTCTTTCTTGGATTTTGCTGCCACAGGAATTTTAGGGACTGCATTAAGTCTTACTTGACCAAGACCTTGTGTAGATTGCTCAAGGACAATAGATGATCTTTGAAGAGCGTCAGATAATGTAATTTGCTTCATCTGCAGATCCATATAGGCATCTAGGTTGGCCCAAAGAGATACACCTAAATCCTCATAAAGTGGCTCTTGTCCGTTCATCAGACTAAGCACATCATATAAAGAAATATCTTCAGGCTTTTTGGCTAAAGAATAGCCTCCTCCAGGACCGCGATGACTACGAATGAAACCCGCATCTCTCAGCTGACCAAAGATGACTTCTAGATAGGAGTGAGAAAGCTGATGCCTGCGACAAACTAAAGGCACAGAAATGGCACGACCTTGGGCTGTGTGAGCCGCAATGTCTAATAAGATATTAAATGCGATTTTGCTCTTGCTGAAAATTCTCATAGCTTTAATGTACAGCCAAAGATTCCGAAATGAAAGTACCCGCCCCTTTTTACATTAAAAAGGCGTTTTTTGAGCGGAATTATTGGCTTTGGGTCTAGGGAATAACCCATAGAATAGGCTTTATCTCAAGCGATCAAGAGTAAGCTCTCCATGGCAATAAAAGCTAAAAATATGGAGACAAAATGAAATTCCTATACGTTGCTACCGCATTTTTTATTTGCACCTCACTGGCAGCGCAGCCAAAAGTGAACCCTACAGATCCTCAGCCAACTTGCTACATGTGTCCGGGCACCTTTATTCCCGTGGATGAGCTGAATGCCTATACCAAAAAAGCCATTCAAGAACGTCACATTGATCAACAGGTGCGTGATATTGATATTGGTAAAGCAAGGGTGGGAATTGGCATGGTTTATCGCGGCAAGCTTGATGCCCCAAATCCAGACTCAGTAGCAGAGCATGATCAGATTAGCGAGGTCTATCACATCATCTCCGGCTCCGGAACATTAGTTCTTGGACCAGACATCACCAATCGTCAACGTAGACCAGCCACCCAAAAAACGGTGGTTGAATTCAACGGCCCAGGAAATAATGGCAGCGAAATTCTGAATGGCATCTCACGCAACCTCCAGCCGGGAGATGTGGTGGTGATACCCGCAGGAACAGGGCATTGGTTTACAGAAATTCCAGACCATATCAATTACCTGATGATCCGATTCGATCCAGATAAGGTAACACCGCTAAAAAGCGAAGCTCAGTCACTCAATTACCTCTCAAAACCAGCAAGCCGTTAAGGAGATTACTATGAAAAAAATGATTCGTTGCGGACTTGTCATCGCGTTAGTAGCTGTAAGTTACAGCACATTCTCACAAGGCCAATCATCTGCGAAGGCCCCAGAATATAAGGTAGATGCATCCTGGCCAAAAGCATTACCCAATAATTGGATATTGGGTCAAGTAGCTGGCGTAGCTACCGATAAAAATGATCATGTATGGATTATTCATCGCCCATTAACCATTACGGATGATGAAAAAGGTGCAACGCTCACTCCTAAAAGATCAAAATGTTGCATCCCAGCCCCACCCGTTCTTGAGTTTGATAAAAAAGGTAATTTATTGCAAGCTTGGGGTGGTCCTGGCAATGGCTACAACTGGCCAAAAAATGAACATGGAATTTATATCGACCCAAATGGAAATGTTTGGGTTGGTGGCAATGATCAAGCTGACCATATGATTTTAAAATTCACCCAACAAGGGAAATTTCTTCTGCAGATTGGGTCGCCTAGTGCAAGTCTTGGTAGTAACGACACAACTCAGCTTGGTCGTCCTGCACACATGAATGTAGATCCGATTGCAAATGAAGTCTATATTGCTGATGGCTACTTAAACAAACGAGTGATTGTGTTTGATTCTAATACTGGCAACTATAAGCGTCACTGGGGTGCTTATGGCAACATGCCCAGTGATGAAAAGATCCCAAACTTTAATCCGACATCAACGCAATTTGCTAATCCAGTTCATTGCGTTCGCCTCATGAAGGACAACACCCTATTTGTTTGCGATAGAGCAAACAATCGCATTCAAGTCTTTGAGAAAAGCGGAAAATTCATTCGAGAAATGGCGTTTGAGACTGACACTAAAGGATCTGGCTCTGTATGGGACCTCATCCCTGCAGATAGCAATCAAAAGTACATCTTAATTGCTGATGGCACCAACAATGAAATCACAGTGATTGAGCGCGAGACTGGCCGCAAGCTCAGTTCATTTGGAAGAAGCGGTAGAAATGCCGGTGAATTTCATTGGGTGCATAACATTGCCGTTGACTCCGAGGGTAGCGTCTATACCACTGAGGTAGATACTGGAAAACGTGCCCAAAAATTTATGAGAACTAAATAAATTTGAGACCTCGCTTGAGACCTTACTTAAAACTTCTCTTGGTATGCGCACTTTCTTTCCTACTGAGCACTCCCGCAATGGCCCAGCTTGAGGTTTTAATTTCGGGAGGCTTTCAAGGTCCTTACAGCCAAATGCTGCCCTCTTTTGAAAAGATGACTGGCATTACAGTCATCACTAAATCAGGCGCCTCACAAGGCTCCGGCCCAAAGACGATCAAAGCACAACTAGCCACTGGTGTTACTGCTGATGTGGTCATATTGTCACGCGAGGGTTTAGCCGAACTCATTGCAGAAAATAAAATCGTGCCAAATTCAGATGTTGATTTAGCACAAGCCCCACTTGGCTTGGCTGTACCTACAGGCAATGCTAAGCCTGACATCTCCAGCGCCAAAGCGTTTGCAGATGCTTTAGTCAAGGCTAAAAAAATTGTTGTTCCCGGAAGTACCAGTGGCATTTACTTAAATAAGGAACTCTTTCCTAAGCTTGGCATTAGCGAGCAAATCTCAGTAAAGATCACCGAGCGAGGCTCTCAGGCCACCGCCGCCTTAGCTGCGCGCGAAGCCAATATTGCAGTCCAGCCCAGCAGCGAACTCGTGAATATTTCGGGCATTGATTATGTTGGCCCCCTACCCAATAGCATTCAACTCATTCAAACCTTTGCTGCAGCAAGAGTGATGAACTCACCCAATTCTGAGGCTGCAAAAAAATTGATTGAATATCTAAGCTCACCAAACGCAGCCGAATCCATTAAAAATGGCGGAATGAATCTAGTTCGCTAGCAATACTTATTGGAATATTACCTATGAATAATCGTAGATCATTTTTAAAAACCTCCGGTAAAGCACTGGGTGGATTATTTTTTTGCGGCTGCGGTCTCGCACATGCTGCAGAGAATCAAACAAAACGGGTAACCCCTGTTTTGATTAACGGTAAACGTATCAAAACAATTGATGTGCATGCCCATTGCATGTTTCAAGATGCAATTGACTTAATGGGAGATGAAGCTAAGTCAGTTCCACCTCCAACTAAAGGAGTGCCAGAACATTTCATCAAAATTAATGAGCGCATTAAGGCAATGGAAGCTCAGGGCATTGACATGCAAGTTCTCAGCATCAACCCCTATTGGTATCGTAAAGATAAGGAAACCGCTGCAGAAATCTGCCGCCTGAATAACCTGCATTTAGCCGAACTATGTGCGCTAAGACCAGATAAGTTTGCAGCCTTTGCTTCACTCAGTATGCAATTTCCAGAACTTGCTGTGGAGCAACTAGAATACGCTGTAAAGCATCAAGGTCTACGCGGTGCCGCCATTGGTGGGAGTGTTGTAGGACAAGATTTTTCAGATCCTAAATTTCACCCAGTATTAGCAAAGGCTCAGGAACTCAATGTCACACTCTTCATTCATCCTCAGAGCACCCCTCAACTCGCGCAACGCTTCAAGGGAAATGGCTGGATGTCCAATGTCATTGGCAATCCACTCGATACAACCATTGCACTGCAGCATCTCATCTATGAAGGGGTGTTAGATAAATACCCACAACTCAAGGTACTAGCAGCTCATGGTGGGGGCTTCTTGGGATCCTACGCACCCCGCATGGATCACAGTTGCTTTGTCTCTCCACAAAATTGTGATCCCAACATTGTGCTCAAGAAAAAACCTTCTGAATACTTAAAGCAGCTTTATTTTGATTCTCTTGTTTTCACGCCGGAAGCCCTAGGATATTTAGTCTCGCAGGTAGGCGCCAGTCAAGTGGTCATTGGAACCGATCATCCTATCCCGTGGGAAGAATTTCCGGTAGAACGAGTCATGCAGACTAAAGGATTAAGTAACGCTGATCGTGTTGGAATTTTGGGTGGAAATGCAGCGCGCCTACTCAATCTAAAACTGGGTTAAGCAAGCCAAGTTGTAAATTCTTCTGCAGTAACACGGGGTGTTCGGAAGGTGTTAACAATCTCTTGTTTATCCGCATAGCCGAGCGCCATGCCACATACCAACATCTCATGATCTTGAGCCCCGATGAAGGGCAAGATGATTTTGGTATAAGCATTCCAGGCAGCCTGTGGGCAGGTATCTAAACCCTCCCCCTTTGCTGCAACCATGAAATTCTGGAGGAACATCCCATAGTCCAGCATGGAGCCCCTACCCAATTCTTTGTCGATGGTAAAAAAGATTCCCACAGGTGCACCAAAAAATTGAAAGTTTTTGCGATGCTGTGCATGCATCTTATCTTTATCGCCTTTAGTGATACCAAGCAATCCATATAAGCTCCAGCCGTTCTCACGACGTCGATCAATGTAAGGGCTAAACCATTTGCTGGGGTAATAGTCATAACCTGGTTGGTATTCTTTTTCTAATTCGGGATTAGCTGCAATGCTGTCATAAGCATCACATACTTGTTTGCAGAGGCCTTCGAGTTTTGCACCCTCGAGTACGTAAGCTTTCCAAGGCTGAGTATTGGTTCCTGAGGGGGCTCTAGCTGAGAGATTTAGAATCTTCAAAATCTGCTCTTTTGAAACCGGTTCTTTTGTAAATGCGCGCACTGACATTCTTGACTGAATAGCGTCTGCTACAGAATTCATATTTCCTCTCTTTTATCTTTCAATACTATTGAGCCATGCTATTTTGATGCAATAAGAAATTGTCTTTCCCATCCAACAATAATGCACTATCAAGGTGCGTGAAATACCCAATACCTATATAGGATTCCCCTAAAAATCAGCTTTCGAGGCACTCTGAGCGCTATTCCCAAAACACCCAAATGGTGCATCTGATTTTCTAAATTGTGCAGGGCGGTAATTACTACTAAATTTTGGAACCTATGATGAGGCATGCGTATCAAAATTACAAAAAGCTTGGTGCTCAATGCCCAAATTCATAATACGGAGACCGTTCCGCAAGCCTTATTTCCGGAGGGGGAGTATCTCGCCAACCTGACTCCAGATGGCAAGATTGAGGTCGTCAACACCAAATCTATTAAGGCGCTATTTTCCTTTTCTCAGTTCAGAGAAAAAGTATCACAGGGCGACTTTGTGGTCATGGAAGCTTAAGGCGTTTAGTGATCGAGATCTAAGCTCTGCACTAGACTCGCCAACTTCACAACCGATTCAAATGCATTAGAGTCACTAGCCTCTACATCTACATTCTCCCAATTAAATTCCAAGGAGAAATGTGCAGACTCAACAATCAACTCATAACTGGAAGAGGCCTTATTACTTGGATTGGCTTCCATCTCCTCAGTCACTGGAACCTTCAATATCTCAATGGCCTTTAGGAGCAGTTGTGTCTCTGCTGCCGAGAGCTCTCTAGTGTGCAGCACATCATCTGTCCTCTTCACCGAAATCTTAGAGACGCCATCAATAGTGACCTCATATTGATTGAGTCCCAAATCAAACCAGACGGTTAATTCAATTGCGATAGGATATGTTTTCATTTAATCGACCTCGTCAGCGTGGGGCTCATCAAAATGTTCGGTATGGGGCTTGAGCTTAGCTTCCAATTGAACCCATTTACTCTGCTGTGTACGGTATGTGCAATCCTCGGCATGATTTTCTAATAAACCAAAAATGACCGTGGTTGGAATTTTGCAATATGCACATCGATAGGTATGTTGGTGCTCTTCTATTTTTTCCTGTGGATAATCAATATAGAACGGCTTCACCATCAACTCCTTTGACTTTTAGGTCTTACTACTTCAATAAATATCTTACACCCCATCTATTTCAACTGAGGGTCAAATATCGCCAAAAAGGGCAGATGAGTTGATAATGGGATATTCCATTTAATAAAGTCTTGAATCTGATGTTGCCCTGCGTCGAACTCGAAACCTCCCCCAATCCAAGCGCTGCTGTTATTTGGCTCCATGGCCTAGGCGCTGATGGCAATGATTTTGTACCCATCATTCCAGAGTTACGCCTCGAGGGATGCCCTGGAATTCGGTTTATTTTTCCAAGTGCGCCCAGCATGCCGGTCACCGTTAACGGTGGCTATGTCATGCCAGCCTGGTACGACATCATTGGCAGAGACCTCATGGATCAAGAAGATGCCGCAGGCATCCATCGCTCAGCTGCAGCAATTAGTGAGCTGATTGAGCGTGAGGCGAGTCGCGGCATTGCTTACGAGAATATTGTTCTAGCGGGTTTCTCGCAAGGCTGCGCAATGGCTCTGCATATTGGTCTGCGCTTTCCGCATCGTTTAGCAGGCATCATCGCTCTTTCTGGGTATTTGCCTTTAGCGATATCGCTCCATACTGAAAAACAAGCAGCTAACCAAAAGACACCCATTTTTATGGCGCATGGTTTATATGACGTAGTAGTGATTCCTGAAAGAGCCGAAGCATCCTATGCCATGTTAGAAAAAATGGGCCATCAAGTCAGCTGGCATGAATATCCAATGGAGCACTCAGTCAATCACGAAGAACTCATGGATATTTCGCGATTCTTACAAAGCATCTTAATTAAAACTGAGAGCTAGATGAGCCCATCAATCAATAATTTAACTCCAGCCACTAGCAAGAAAAATCGTACGATACGGTAGTACCACCGAACAGGAATATGTTTTGCCAGGTAAAAGCCAAAATACACACCAACAGGTACGCAGGGAAAAATTAAAACCGAAGTAGTCAAATAATCTAATTTGATTAAATCCAAATAGGCATATGGGCCTAACTTCGCAAAATTCATGCAAGCGAAAAAAATTCCCAAAGTAGATGTATAGACTATTGGCGACAGTTTTTCTCTCAACATATAAGCGGTAATAGGAGGTCCTCCGTTATGGGCAACAAAGGAAGTCACCCCTGAAAGTAAGCCCATCACCATCCCGACCCAAGGCGATAACTTCGCTTCTTTTGCATCTAAATAACTCATGACTAAATCTTGAAGCAAATAAAGCAAAATAAAAATACCAATACACAGTGTTAACACTTTAGGTTCAATCACTGTGAAAAAGACCATGCCAACCAGAATCCCACAGATAGCAGGTGGCAATACGAGGGTCAAAATTTTCCAATTGGCATTACGCAGAAAACGTCTTAACCCGACCAAATCAATTGCAATCAGCAGAGGCAACAAAATAGCTAATGCTTCTGCAACACTCACCTGACTCGCCAACAAGGGTAACGAGAGGGTTCCTAAGCCAGCACCAAAACCGCTCTTAGAGATGCCCACCAGCAATACACTAATAGTGGCGACAATAAAAAACGTCAATGTATGCGCATGAAAAGCTTGGGTTAATGGGGCTAATAATGAATCAGACATCTATCCATCTTACCAAGATGACATTACCTTAAGCTACAAACATATAGACCGCGGCTATTGCCATAAACAGTGTTGCAAGCCAACCCAGTATTTTCAGAGGCAATGAAGCTACATGCGAGCCCATCACAGATGACCTACTTGAGAGAATCATGATCGCCACCATTAAGGGAACTGCAACTACACCATTGAGCACCGCACTCCAGAACAGCGCTTTCATTGGGCTAATGGGAGAATACTGAATTGCTAAGGCGCCAAGGACACTGAAAGTGATAATTAAATAAAACTTGCCAGCCTGCCGTGCACTATCTTCAAGACTAGAGCGCCAACCAAAGACTTCGGATAAGGCATATGCTGCCGAACCTGCTAAGACTGGAACGCCCATTAAGCCTACACCCAGAATACCTAAGGCGAACAAGAGAAAAGCAAATTCTCCTGCTAGCGGTCTTAAGGCAGATGCAGCCTCTGCAGCAGTATTGATATCGCGAATTCCAGAAGCATGCAAAGTTACTGCGGTAGCCAAAATAATGCAATAGGCCGCTATATTGGAATACAACATACCACTCCAGGTATCCCAAGAAATTCTGCGTAACTCAGAGTGAATTTCCCGCTCTCCCGCTTCGCCAACATCTTTCAGCAAACTGAACTCATGACGCAAATTCATATCTTCCACTTCTTGAGAAGCTTGCCAGAAAAATAAATAAGGGCTGATCGTTGTACCAAAGACACCCACTACTACTGCTGCTGAATCTGCATTCAAAGTGACCTGGGGAAAGAAAGTACTCCAAACGACCTCTGTCCAAGGAACATGAACGGTGAATAAAACAGCGCCATAGGCCAGCAATGAGAGTGACAACCACTTTAAAAAAAATACGTAATGCCGATAAGGAATCAATATTTGCAATGCCAGGGTAAGCAGAACAAAAAAGCCCGTCATGATATGCCAATTAATTCCTGTAACCAGTTGCGCAACCTCGCCCATTGCTGCAATATCAGCGGCAATATTGAGAATGTTCGCAATCAATAAAATGCTGACTAATAGGATCAACACCAGCGGAGGAAAAGCTAACTTCATATTGGCAGAGAGACCTCTGCCTGTTACCCTACCAATACGCGCGCACAATACCTGAATGGTAGACATCAATGGATAAGCAAAAGGCATTGTCCACAACATATTGAAACCAAATTGCGCACCGGCCTGAGAGTAGGTCACGATTCCACTTGGATCATCATCTGCGACACCTGTAACTAAGCCAGGCCCCACTCTAGATAATGGATGCTGTTTAATACGCACCCAAATGGCAGAGAGACTGATCATATTTGCAAATAGCTCTTAATCATCACCTTAGTGTAGTGCGTATAGAGATGTAAAAAGAAAAAGGGCTCTGCTGAGCCCTTGATCGGAGAGCGCGGTGAATACTTACAGCTTTTTATTGAAGCTATATTGAGCAAAAGCCTGCTCTGCAACCCCAAACCACTGGGCTTCCATGTTTCTAAAAACGCGATAGTCATCAAAGATCTTTTTAAACTGAGGATTCTTAGTAGACTCTTCTGCATAAGTTTCCTGACTGGCTTTAAAGCAAGCATCCATGATGGAAGTGTTGAACTTGCGTAAAACAGCGCCATTTTGAATGAGACGCTGCAAAGCAGGTGGATTGAGTGCATCGTATTTTGCGCACATGTCAGCATGAGCTTCATAACAAGCCGCTTCCCATGCGGCTTGATAAGAAGGTGGCAGTGCATCCCATTGTTTCTTATTGACTAAGAAGGAGAGTCCAGCAGCGCCCTCCCAAAATGCAGGGTAATAGTAGTTTTTGGCAACTTTTGCTAAGCCCAACTTTTCATCATCGTAGGGACCAACAAACTCAGCCGCATCAATCGTACCTTTTTCTAATGCAGAGTAAATTTCACCAGCAGGCAATTGTTGTGGCACTACGCCTAATTTGGCAAGTACTTGGCCAGCAAAGCCAGCAATACGGAATTTCAAACCCTTTAAATCTTCTGGTGATTTAATTTCTTTGCGGAACCAGCCGCCCATTTGCGTGCCAGTTTGACCGCCAAGAAAGTTGACGATGTTGTAACTTGCATAAAGCTCACGCATTAACTTCATACCATTACCATGAAGCATCCATGCAGATTGCTGACGCGCAGTCATACCAAATGGCGCTGCAGTATCAAAAATGAAAGCGCTATTTTTTCCTAAGTAGTAATAGCTAGCGGTATGTCCACACTCAACCGTACCATTTTGAACAGCATCCAATACCTGCAATGCCGGAACCACTTCACCCGCAGCAAATACTTTGACGTTGAACTTACCATCAGTGGCTTTACGCAATGAATTTGCAAAAACTTCAGGGGTGCCAAAAAGCGTATCTAAAGATTTAGGAAAGCTAGAAACCAAGCGCCAGTTGAGCGTAGGTAAGTTTTGCGCAAGCGCTGGTGCACTCAGGGCAGCTACTCCAGCACCGACAGTTGCCTTCTTCAGAAATGAACGTCTTTGCATCACCATCCCCCTCTAGTATTAATAGATATGTATACAGATTCTGTCATTGAATTCTATAGCGAGGTTTATTTTCCGCCAACTGTCATAGAACCGAGCAGAATCGAGCCAGTTTCTTTGGCACCCCGAATTAAGGAATCGCTTCCTATCAACTCAATATCTAAGAGCATATCGCGTAAATTACCTGCAATCGTTACCTCTTCCACTGGATATTGAATCTCACCATTCTCAACCCAATAACCAAATGCGCCACGTGAGTAATCTCCCGTTACATAATTCACGCCCTGCCCCATCAACTCAGTTACCAATAAACCAGTACCCATTTCTTTTAATAAAGCAGGTAGACCGCCTTTAGGTGTTTTCTTGCTTTGCAGAGTCAAGTGGTGTGAGCCGCCTGCATTACCAGTAGTTTTCATTCCCAATTTACGCCCTGAATAGGTCGACAGAAAATAACCCTGCAAAACACCTTTATCAACTACAGTACGCGCGTTGGTCTTTACGCCCTCTTCATCGAATGGTGCGCTACCGGACATGGCTTTGAGATGGGGATTCTCAAACAGACTGACGTGCTTAGGCAATACCTGCTTACCCAAACTATCGAGCAAAAAACTAGAGCGACGATACAGAGCACCCCCAGATACTGCCTGCACCAAGCTGCCTAACAAACCCGCAGCCAAAGGAGCTTCAAAGATGACCGGGCAGCGCCGCGTAGTCAGTGACCTTGCCTTTAAACGCGATAAGGCGCGCTGGGCAGCATACTGACCGATAGCTGCAGGATCAGCTAACTCTGTTGGTATACGCGAACTCGAATACCAATCGTCTCTTTGCATAGGAGATTTTTTTCCGCCCTCACTTGCAATCGGCGCACATGAAATATAGTGGCGTGAAAATGGATAACCCCCCATAAATCCAAGAGAGGTACCCATCATGAAATGTGCGTGATGTGCAGATACTGAGGCGCCATCACTATTTTGAATTTGCTTGCTCACTGCAAATGCCGCGCCCTCCGCAATCCGTGCAATTTCTACAGCGCGTCCTGCATCAAGATCCCAGGGGTGAAATAAATCAAGATCTAATGGATTTTTTTCTAGTAACTCTGCTTCGGCTGGTCCAGCGCAATTGTCTTCTGCTGTGTGTTGGGCAATGTGATACGCAGCATCAACGGTCGCCTTCAAAGACTCTTTTGAAAAGTCACTCGTACTGGCATTGCCGCGGTGGTGCCCCAAAAATACCGTCACCCCTACTTGCTTGTCCAAGCTTTGTTCAATGGTTTCGACTTCGCCTTTACGAACGGTTACCGAGAGGCCTTGACCCTCCGATACTTCGGCTACTGCATCCGAGGCGCCCCTTCTTTTGGCCTCTTTGAGCATGAAATTGATAATTTCTTGAAACTGGCTAGATGAATATGTAAACATGCCCTAATAATAGCTAGAATAGAAATATGAAGCATACCGAAACCTCAAAGCGTAATACCCCAAACGAAGTCAAAATTGGTCTAATCTCGATCTCAGATAGAGCCAGTAAGGGTGTTTACCAAGATGAAGGCATTCCAACCCTGCAAACCTGGCTGATGAAAGCCATGAGTAATCCCTGTGTTTTTCATGAACGTCTGATTGCCGATGAGTCTGAGATCATTACTGAAACCATTGTGGAGTTGGTTGACGAGATGGGTTGTGACCTAGTCCTCACCACCGGTGGCACCGGCCCTTCGCGTCGCGATGTCACCCCAGAGGCAACCCTAGAGGCGGGAACCAGAGAAATGCCTGGATTTGGTGAGCAAATGCGTCAAATAAGCCTCAAGTTTGTACCAACGGCTATTTTGTCTAGACAGACAGCGGTCCTGCGTGAAATCGAAGGACATGCGGCTCTCGTGATTAACTTACCAGGGCAACCTAAGGCGATTGCTGAAACCCTAGAGGGCCTCAAAGATGAGAACGGCAAATCAATCGTGCCCGGAATCTTTGCTGCGGTGCCTTACTGTATCGATCTGATTGGTGGACCGTATATCGAGACCAATGAAGAAGTCATTAAAGCCTTTAGACCCAAGAGCGCTATTAAAAAATAAATTTCTTAGGGCAGCGGTACGATAAATTTATCGCGGTAATACTTCAGCTCTTCAATCGATTCTTCAATATCCGCTAAGGCAGTATGAGCCTGTTGCTTGGTGAAGCCTTTCACCAACTCTGGATGCCAACGTTTACATAACTCTTTCAGAGTGGAGACGTCGACATTTCGATAATGAAAGTAGGCTTCTAACTTGGGCATGTACTTCGCCATAAAGCGACGATCTTGACCAATAGTATTTCCGCACATCGGAGCAATACCCGCTTTGATGTACTGCTTTAAAAAGGCAATGCATTCTGCCTCTACTGTCGCCTCATCCAGTGTCGATGCCTTAACCTTATCAATCAGCCCCGAGCGCCCATGGGTACCTTTATTCCAAGCATCCATGGCATCTAAAAGTGCATCATCCTGATGCACCACCCAAACAGGTGCCGTAGCAATGGTATTGAGGTGGGCATCGGTCACAATAATGGCGATTTCTAGGATACGCTCAGTTTCTGGATCTAATCCAGACATCTCCATATCCACCCAGATTAGGTGCTCGCTAGCTGGTGCCGTCTTTGCTGCTGCAGTATTCGTTTGTTCGCTCATATCTATAATGATCTCATGACATTCACAATTATTTTCCTAATCGCTTTTATTGCCAGTTTTGGCCTGCGCCACTGGCTCTCCCAACGTCAAATTCGCTATGTTGCCCAGAATCGAGATGTGGTCCCGACAGAGTTTGCTGAAAAAGTCACTCTAGCCGAACACCAAAAAGCTGCTGACTACACGATCGCAAAATTGCGCTTAGCGATTTTAGAAAACGGGGTGAGCGCCGTCATTTTAATTGCCTTCACATTGTTGGGCGGATTAGAAATCCTCAATCTTGTTCTTCTACAATTACTTGGTGAAGGTATTGCACAACAAATTGCACTGCTAGTATCGATTGTCATCATCTCCGGAATACTGGATCTACCTTTCTCTTGGTACAAACAGTTTTATCTTGAAGAGCGCTTTGGCTTTAATCGCATGAATAAAAAATTGTTCTTTAGCGACATGGTCAAAGGTTTGTCGGTAGGTGGCGCCATTGGCATTCCCTTGCTATGGGTCATCCTCACACTCATGCTCAAGGCTGGCGATCTTTGGTGGCTCTGGGCGTGGGCTGTACTTTCGATATTTAGTCTGTTGATGCAGTGGATCATCCCAACCTTCATTGCACCCTTATTTAATACGTTTCAAGCATTAGAAGAAGGTCCACTTAAAACCCAAATTGAGGCCTTACTAAGCCGTTGCGATTTTGCTAGTCAAGGCTTGTTTGTCATGGATGGTAGTAAGCGTAGCGCGCATGGCAATGCATTCTTTGCCGGCATGGGTAAAGCCAAGCGCATTGTGTTCTTTGACACCCTCATTGAAAAACTCAATCCTGGTGAAGTAGAAGCAGTGCTCGCGCATGAGTTAGGTCACTTCAAGTGCAAACATATTCGTAAGCGTCTCATCGTTTCCTTTGCCTTAAGCTTTGCTATGTTTGCATTACTCGGCTGGATCAGTACGCAGGTTTGGTTCTATACCGACCTGGGTGTAATGCCTAATCTGAATGGCTATAACGGCGGCCTGGCTTTAGCACTATTTATGCTGGTCTCGCCCGTATTTAGCTTCTTCTTCACCCCACTAGGAAGTCTTGCTTCGCGTAAACATGAATATGAGGCCGATGGCTTTGCCGCAGAAAAATCTTCAGCAAAAGATTTGATTTCTGCCCTAGTAAAGTTATATCAAGATAACGCTGCAACACTGACGCCAGATCCAATCTATACCGCCTTTTATAGCTCGCATCCACCTGCGCCACTGCGTATCGCAAACCTACAGCGCCTTAGCTGATTGCAATTATCGGCATGGAACAATTTCGCGCGCTACTGACTGCTTCCTACGGAAGACATTATTTAGCGCAGCGCCTAGTAGCAGATACCGCAGGGAAAGAATCCCCAAGCGGTCCTTTAATTCAAGTGAGCACTCCCGCTAAGCAGCATATTGGTGCTGTGGGTGATCGTATGTTGCTGGAGATGACATCTGCAGATCAAGCGCGCATTATTGAAATTGAGCCTCGTGAAAATATTCTTTACCGCTCTGATGCTTTTAAAAGCAAAATCATTGCCTCTAACGTCGATCAAATTCTGGTAGTACTAGCAACCCAACCCGCCTTCTCTCCTGACCTCCTGGGCAGAGCGGTCGTGGCGGCTGAGGCTAATCAAATTGGCTTGCATATTCTGCTCAATAAATCTGATCTCCAAGATAACTTAGCGCAAGCGCGCAAAATCATTGAACCCTATGCGCGCATGGGCTATCCCGTCAGTGAGGTCTCCGCCAAATTTGACCCCGCTTCGATTGATGCACTTCGTCCTGCCTTAGCCGGTAAGGTATCCGTCTTTGTTGGTCAATCCGGCATGGGTAAATCTAGCCTGCTCAATGCCTGGGTACCCAATGCTGCTGCACTTACCCAGGAATACTCCGTGCGCTTAGATACCGGTAAACACACCACCACCGCCTGTCGTTATTTTGAATTACCGGAATCTTGGGGGAGAGATGGGGTCGGCAAATTGGGTGCATTAATTGATTCACCAGGTTTTCAGGAGTTTGGTTTAGCACATATGTCTGTGAGCGAGTTACAGCATGCCTTTAGGGAATTTAAAGACTTGCTCGGTAAATGTCGCTTTCATAACTGTGCTCATCAATCCGAACCTGATTGCGCGGTACGTGATGCGGTAGACAGAAATGAAATAGCGCCAGAAAGATTGGCGCTATTTAGACAGTTGCGTTCAGATTCGAAAACAGCAGATACGCAAATTCAGGGAATTAGCCAAGCCAAAGAGCGATGGTCAGCATTAGCAACAAAGCCATCCAAGCGATAACTAAGCGCCATACCAAGCCAACCGCGGAGCGCATCGTGCGCTCAGTAGGCTCAAGACCCACTTCATAGATTAAAGGTTCACCGGCCTCAGCCATACGCAGTGCCTCATCACTTTCAGGCTCGCTTAAGGGCTCACCGAGTCGCACGCCTAAGGCACCACTACCTGCAGCCAAGATCACAGCCGATAATGAATCAGACCATTTTTGGGTGAGATAGCGCCAACCATATACTGCACCCTCAAAGTTTCCAACAATCGCAAAGCCCATTGCCGTGATACGCGCTGGAACCCAATCCAATACATAAAAGAAATGACGCGCTGCTTCACTTAAGTTGAAGTCACGCTCAGACCAACGCTGAGCAGCAATATCAGCCAAACGATACAGCACCACACCTGCGGGACCCATTGGCATCATGAACCAAAACAGCACACCAAACACATGGTGATGTGAACCAATAATGGCTCGCTCTAGCGCTAATGAAATCACTTCTGTCTCAGAAAGATTGGCAGTATCTAACTCTGGGCCATACCATTCACCCAGTGCTGCCCGCGCAGCTGGTAGATCATGCGCTTCAATTGCTTCATGCACCAAAGTAAATGAGTGGCTGAATTGACGGAAGCCGAAAAATAAATACGCAATGACGACGTTCCATAAGAAACCAAGAATGGGATAAGTCAACATGCAGGTGACATACACCATAAATACCAAAAAGGTAGGTAGCACAAAAGCAACCAAGCAAGCCATGCGTGCGCCAATGGGACTTGCACCTTCTTCAGACTTGCCACCGAATTCACCAGCGACCCAATCTAACCAACGAGCGCTCATACGCGCAATCCAATGGCTAGAGGTTACTGGGCGATATTGCTCAGCAATGAGGGCGAAGAGAATAGAAAAGAAAGTCATACTTTTAATAAATGATATAGGTTCCGCAACATTCCCGCAGTAGCGCCCCAAATAAAGCGGTTCTCATAAGGAATCGAATAAAAACGACGACCACCCTGCTCGCTTTGCCATAGCCTGATCTGATGGTTGGCTGGATCTAGTAAAAAATGTAGCGGCACTTCAAAAACATCCGCCACCTCAAACTCATCTAAAACATATTCTTCCTGAGCTTGCACCAATCCCACTACTGGTGTGACGCTATAACCAGAAACAGTCAAATACTGCGGAAGATAGCCAATAATTTCTACCCGTTTAGGATCAAGGCCAATCTCTTCCTGACTCTCCCTCAATGCAGTGTCATCGGGACTAAGATCTTCTGGATCCATCCGTCCACCCGGAAAGCTAATCTGCCCTGCATGATCACGCAAATGATTCGTTCTTTGCGTCAGCAATACTGAGAGGCCGTTCTCTTTTAATAACAAAGGGATCAATACCGCTGCTCGCGTTATCTTGCCAGCAGCTTGGCGCTTAGCGATGATATCGGTAGCAATCACATGACGATTCTCATCGGTAATCTCTGGTTGCCACTCCGGTGGATATTGAAGACGGTTCTTTAAGCCCACTGGCTCGAGAAATTCAGGCGCTACTTTTTTGTCATTGACGCAAACCTCATGAATCGGAATGGCTTCGGCATTAAATCCTGGGGGCGCAGCGACATTGATTGCGTCTTCTTCAGGCTGAGAGGTCTTGGGCATAGTCATATTTTAAGGCAATAAAAAAGGCGACCTAGGCCGCCTTTTTTATTGCATCAAAGCAGCAATTATTCAGCAGCTGGAGCAGCCACTGCCTTAGTGCGAGCCTGAAGCTTTTCTTTAATACGTGCAGACTTACCAGAACGATCACGCAAGTAGTACAACTTTGCACGACGGACATCACCACGACGCTTTACTTCAACGCTAGCGATCAATGGTGAGTATGTTTGGAAAGTACGCTCAACGCCTTCACCAGAAGAAATCTTGCGCACGATAAAGCTAGAATTAAGTCCGCGATTGCGTTTAGCAATCACAACGCCTTCAAAGGCCTGGGTACGCTTACGTGTACCTTCAACCACATTTACGCTAACAACCACTGTATCGCCAGGCGCAAAGCTTGGCAAAGTTTTATTAGCACTCAAGCGAGCAATTTCTTCTTGCTCAATTTTTTCAATTAAATTCATTTTTAATCCTTAAACATCGTATTAGCGTTTAATCCCGAGACCTAAATCAACGGACCTAATAGAGGATGTAGTTAAAACAATTTCACTAAACCAAAAACTAAACCACTCATTCACAACTGCGCACCACTAAAAGTATTCACAGCGAGCGAAGAAATTGTTCATCTTCTCGGGTTAGCAACCCATTGGCTCTAGCCGATTCAATTAAATCCGGCCTTAACCTGAACGTCAGCTCTAAAGACTTCTGCCGACGCCAATCTGCTATTTTAGCGTGATGTCCGCCTAAAAGCACGTCCGGCACCGATAAATTTTCATAAATCTCAGGCCTGGTGTAGTGCGGATAGTCCAAAAGACCATTCATAAAGCTATCCTGGGTGGCAGATTCGCCATCTCCGAGAGCCCCAGGAATAAGCCTAATAACCGCATCCATGATGGCCATAGCAGGGATTTCGCCCCCAGACAGCACAAAATCGCCTATGGATATCTGTAAATCGACATTGCGATCCACAAAACGTTGGTCTATGGCCTCATATCGACCACAAACCAAGCTCAGATTGCCGTCATTTAAGATATCTGAAGCCATTTTTTGGGAGAAGCGCTCTCCTTGGGGCGCCAACAAGCAAATAGGGCCCGCTTGAGTTCCAGCAGCCTGATGAGCCGCCTTAATCCCTGCAATAGTGTCTTCGAGGGGCTTTGCCATCATCACCATGCCTGGACCGCCCCCATAGGCACGATCGTCCACTGTCTTACGCGCATCAGAACAAAAGTCTCGTGGATTCCACAAATGAACACTCGCTAATGATTGCTCACAGGCACGACCAGTGACACCCCAATGTGTGAGTGCAGTAAACATCTCGGGAAATAAGGTCACGACATCAAAGCGCATGGGTTGTTTCTTGAATATGGTTTAGTTTTATTGCCAGTCTAATTGCCAATCAAGCGTAATCACTTGATTTGGTAAGTCGACGTTTTGCACTACTTCTTTGACAAAGGGTACAAGATATTTGATCTCTTTAGAGGCGGAATCACCAATAGCAATCACACCATGAGCACCATTTTCAGTGACATCGAGCACTTCACCTAGCGCCTCATGTTGCAAATTGATTGCCTGGCAACCAATCAGATCGACCCAGTAATAAGAATCACTATCCGCTTTTGGAAATGCATCACGGGCCACTAATATGCGCGCACCTTTTAATGCCAGGGCCTGATCACGATCAGTAACACCATCTAATGCAAGCACGACATTACCGCTGTGCATCTTGGTGCTTTTTACTTTGTATTGCGTCAAAGAGGCTTGTTCTACAGACACAGAAACGCCAGTATCCCGACGTGGGATCAAGGACAACCAAACTGTCTTAGAAGAGAGAAGTGCTACAGGGTCTGATGAGTGAGGTCTAACCTTCACTTGCCCCTGCAAACCTTGCGCCTCAGAAATGGCGCCAAGTTCAATCAAATCATTTAGGGAAGGTGTGCTCATTTGCAAGTCACCTTATTTTCCCAAAATAAACCACCAACAATTTCGCCACTAAATGCATCATCTCAAAGATGAAGCATTTAGCAACAGAATATTAAGCAGCGGGATTGTTCTTAATTAAACGAACAACCGTTGGAGATACTTGCGCACCAACGCCAGTCCAATAAGTCAAACGATCTTGAGCAATGCGCATGGCTTGCTCAGATTCAGCTGCTTGTGGATTGAAGTAACCAATGCGCTCGATAAAGTTCGAGTCGCGACGGTTGCGCTTATCAGTAGCAACAATGCTGTAAAAAGGGCGCTTCTTAGAGCCGCCGCGTGCCAGTCGAATGACGACCATACTTATTCCTTAAAATCTAAAAATGAAAACAGGTTGATTACAACCCAATGAAATTTCTACAAAAATCTTGGGCTCCAGCTCACCAACTAAACGTACGGTAAAGCGGAAAACCTCATATTCTAGACGAAAACCCCTACTTCTTCCACCTATTTAAGTGCCCAAGACAGTAGAATAGAATCCAAATCAATATAAAAAATACATATAAATCAATTACTTATACCGATATGTCCGATAAAACAACACGATCCACCCACAATCGTGGCTCTTTAAATCGCCTCTGGATCGCACTTTCTTGCGTAGGACTAGGGCTTTTGAGCGCTTGCGCAAATGTGATTCCGCCTTGTGGCGCCAAAATTAGTCCTCCGAGCAGCGAACTGCGCAATACCCGGTGGGAGCTCACTCGCTGGAACTTACCCCCCAATAGCAATGGTGAAGTTCGTGCACGCCAAATTCCACAGGGGGAAGCGAGCAACCCTATTCAAATGAACTTTGATGCGAATGGGCAAAGGGTTAGCGGATCTACTGGATGCAATCGCTTTACTGCGGAGCTGAATGAAGATGCACGAGGCTTTAGCTTGAGCAAAATTGCTAGCACCAAAATGGCCTGCACTCCGCAACGCATGGAATTAGAAAATGATTTCCTTTATGAACTCAATGACTATCGCAGCATCGTTCGCAATGGCGATCAATTACTCATGATCGGCACCGATCGTGAAGTGCTGAGCTTTACCCAACGGCCTGTTACCAATAAATAAAATAAATGAGTATTGATATCTTGATGAAAAAATCCAAACTTCTTTTTTGTGCACTCGGATTATTTTTTCCAGGCACTGGCCTCAATTGTTTTTACTTGCAGGGACTCAAATCCTTCTGGGCCTGGACACAGTTACTCGCATTGTTTGGAGGCTTTGTTGGCTGGGGTCTACTCAAAGATGCGCACTTTCATTCAGGACCTGGCTGGGTACTGCTGACCTTTGGTTTTATTGCGATTGAGGCCAGCTGGCTCACTACGATTACCTTTGGTTTACGCCCCGATGAAAAATGGGATGCGCAATTTAATCCCGGCATTGCAGAACCTGAGCGCAGTCAATCGGGTTGGCTAGTGATTCTTACTGTCATCTTTTCCTTAGTACTGGGTGCGGGTGTCATGATGACCTTTTTGGCTATAGCCTTTGAGCAATTCTTTATTTCTCAACTCCAAGAAGCCAGAAAGCTATCCCAGTAATAGCAAATAGCTTTCGTGATTTACGAATTGCCAATATTTTAGAACTGCTCAAGCTCTAGTGCATTGGTAGAGTAACCACCTTCAATAATCGAGGTGGCTAAGGCCTGTGCCTGCGGTAGCAAGTTTTCCGCAAAGAAGCGCGCCGTTGCAATCTTCGTCTTATAGAAAGTTGGATCGCTATCGCGCAAACGTTCGGCTGCTAATAAGCCACGCGCCATTTGCCATCCTCCGAAGACTAAACCTGATAAACGTAAGTAAGCAAAGCTACCGGCGTATACCGCTTTAGTGTCCGTCTTTGCATGCGCCAAAATATAAGCAACCGCTTCATCGAACGCAGCACGCCCAACAGTCAATTGCTTGAGAACTGCTTTCGCATCAGCACTAGCACTAGCTGCTAACTCTTTTTCCGTTTCGGCAATTTTTTGTGACAGTACTTTTGCAATAGCACCGCCATCACGGACAGTTTTTCTACCGACCAAGTCATTTGCCTGAATGGCTGTCGTCCCTTCATAAATCGTCAGAATACGAGCATCACGATAGTGTTGTGCAGCACCAGTCTCTTCAATAAAGCCCATACCGCCATGGACTTGTACACCCAGGCTCGCCACCTCAATCGACATCTCCGTAGAGAAGCCCTTCACAATCGGCACTAAGAATTCATAGATTACTTGATTTGCTTTACGCACTGCTGCATCTGGTGCAGCATGCTGTGCATCGTATGCAGCAGCAGCATAGTATGCCAAGGCACGTGAAGCTTCTACATAAGCGCGCATAGTCATCAACATCCGTTTCACATCAGGCTGATGAATAATCGCTACAGGACCAGGAGAGCCAGCGAGATCACGACTTTGAACGCGATCTTTAGCATATTGCACGGCCTTTTGATAAGCGCGCTCTGCGACCGCAACACCTTGCATCCCCACTGCAAAACGCGCAGCGTTCATCATCACAAACATATATTCCAGACCGCGGTTCTCTTCACCAACTAAATAGCCGGTGGCGCCACCATGATCGCCAAACTGCAGTACCGCGGTTGGGCTCGCCTTAATTCCGAGCTTATGCTCAATCGATACACAATGCACATCATTACGCTCACCTAATGAGCCATCTGCATTGACTAAGAACTTCGGCACCACGAATAATGAAATCCCTTTAACACCCTCTGGTGCATCAGGCGTCCTAGCCAAAACCAAATGAGTAATGTTCTTGGCCATATCATGATCACCGTAGGTGATATAGATCTTGGTCCCAAAGATCTTATAGCTACCATCGCCCTCAGGTACAGCCTTAGAACGCACCATCGATAAATCAGAACCTGCTTGGGGCTCCGTCAAACACATCGAGCCTGTCCATTCCCCAGAAATCATGCTCGGGACAAATTGCTCTTGGAGTTCTGGGCTTGCTGCTGTGAGCAATGCCTCAATAGCACCATCAGTGAGCATCGGACATAAAGCAAAAGAGAGGCTGGCTGAGTGAACCATTTCAAAGCAGGCAGTAGCAATGAGTTTTGGCAAACCTTGACCACCAAATTCTGCCGGATGAATGACGCCCTGCCAACCAGCAGCAGCAAATTGTTCAAATGCTTCTTTGAACCCAGGAGTCGTAGTCACTACGCCATCTTTGAATGAGCTTGGCTGTTGATCGCCAGGCCAATTGAGTGGGGCAACGACATCCTGATTAAATTTTGCAGACTCTTCTAGAATTGCTGGCGCAAGATCAACATCAGCACCTGCTTCTGCATAGGATGGGTAAGCCACTACATCTGATAGCCCCGCAAGCTCATTCATTACAAACAACATGTCTTTCACGGGGGCTACATATGGCATGACAACTCCTATGGATTCGAATCAGGTGGGCTATTCAAAATTACGAGAGTGCTTTCGTCAATTCTGGAACAGCAGTAAAGAGATCGGCAACCAAACCATAATCAGCAACACCAAAAATCGGCGCTTCTGGATCTTTGTTAATGGCCACGATCACTTTAGAATCCTTCATGCCAGCCAAGTGCTGAATAGCGCCAGAGATACCTACGGCAACATATAACTGGGGAGCGACGATCTTGCCAGTTTGACCGACTTGATAGTCATTGGGTACATAGCCCGCATCTACGGCAGCACGTGAGGCGCCTAAGGCAGCGCCTAACTTATCAGCCAAAGGCACTACTAACTCTTGATACTTTTCGCCAGAGCCTAAACCACGGCCGCCAGATACGATGATCTTGGCTGCAGTCAGTTCTGGACGATCTGATTTAGTCAGCTCACGACCGACAAAAGCAGATTTACCTGCGTTATCAGTAGCAGCCACTTTATCAATCGCAGCAGACCCACCAGAAGCAGCAACAGGATCAAAGCCCGTCGTACGCACAGTAATCACCTTGACTGTATCACTCGACTGAACAGTAGCAATAGCATTACCCGCATAGATCGGACGCTCAAAAGTATCAGCGCTCACGACTTTAGTAATGTCAGAAAGCTGCGCAACATCTAACTTTGCAGCAACGCGTGGCATGACATTCTTACCACTAGCAGTAGCAGGTGCCAATAAGTGGCTGTAGTTACCAGCTAGCGACAAAATCTGCGCAGCTAAAGGTTCTGCTAATTGATCCGCTAGATTTAAGGCATCAATCTGGATCACCTTGCGGACACCCGCTATTTTGGATGCGGCTGTAGCTACAACATCAGCACCGTTACCAGCAACTAGCACGTCTACTTCGGGAGAGCATTGCAAAGCAGCTGCAACTGCATTGAAGGTAGCCGCCTTTAATGATTGATTATCGTGTTCAGCTATAACAAGAGCAGCCATTTAAATCACCTTCGCTTCATTTTTGAGTTTTTCAACAAGAGCAGTTACATCAGCAACCATCACACCAGCGCTGCGCTTAGGAGGCTCTTCTACTTTGAGAGTTTTGAGGCGAGGCGCAATATCAATACCTAAGTCTTCTGGCTTCACAATATCAATCGTCTTCTTCTTTGCCTTCATGATATTAGGCAAGGTCACATAGCGGGGTTCATTGAGACGAAGGTCAGTCGTGATGACTGCCGGCAATGACAGTGCAATCGTTTCTAAGCCACCATCTACTTCACGAGTCACAGTAGCTTTGCCATCCGCAATCACCACCTTAGAGGCAAAAGTTGCTTGCGGAATATCTAATAAGCTTGCCAACATCTGACCAGTCTGGTTGCTATCGTCATCAATCGCCTGCTTACCGAGAATAATAATTTGTGCTTGTTCTTTTTCTGAAAGCGCCTTGAGAATCTTGGCTACTGCCAAAGGTTGCAACTCAGTATCAGCCTCTACCAAAATAGCGCGATCCGCACCAATAGCTAAGGCTGTACGCAAAGTTTCTTGGCATTGAGTTACGCCTGCAGTCACCACTACAACTTCAGTAGCAATACCAGCTTCTTTGAGTCTGACTGCTTCTTCTACTGCGATTTCGTCAAAGGGGTTCATGCTCATCTTGACGTTCGCAATATCGACACCAGAATTATCTGACTTCACACGTACTTTGACGTTGTAATCAACAACGCGTTTCACTGCAACTAAGATCTTCATCTGACTTTCACAATCCTCAAACGCTTCAAAAACGATATTTATCTAAAAAATCGGGTAACCCTTATTTTACCGCCCTCTCTATTGAACTAGACATCAATAGCAGTGGCCGAGCCAGCCTGCTTGCGCAGCTCGAACTTCTGGATTTTTCCAGTTGAAGTCTTCGGCAGCTCTCCAAAAACAATCGCTTTCGGAACCTTAAAGCCTGCTAAGTGCTGTTTGCAATGGGCGATGATGTCAGCCGGGGTTACCTCGACACCAGGCTTGATTTCTAAGAAAGCGCAAGGGGTCTCACCCCACTTTGGATCGGGTTTTGCTACCACTGCCGCAGCAATCACGGCTGGATGGCGATAGAGCACGTCTTCCACCTCAATCGAAGAAATATTCTCACCCCCAGAAATTATGATGTCTTTGCTACGGTCTTTGATCTTGACATAACCATCGGCACTCTTTACTGCTAAGTCACCTGAGTGAAACCAGCCACCCTCGAAGGCTTCTTGCGTAGCTTTCTCATTCTTCAGGTAGCCCTTCATTGCAATGTTGCCCTTAAACATAATCTCACCCATCGTCTCACCATCAGCGGGAACAGGCTCTAGCGTTTCTGGATTGAGTACATCGATCGCTTGTTGCATGTGATAGCGCACACCTTGACGGGCATTCAAACGGGCACGCTCGCTGATATCCACATCATTCCATTCATCTTGTTTAACGCAAACAGCAGCAGGGCCATACACTTCTGTTAAACCATAGACATGGGTTAGATCAAAGCCTAACTTCTCCATACCTTCAATAATCGAAGCAGGTGGCGCAGCCCCAGCAATAAGACCTTTGACGCCCGCTGGCACTCCAGCCTTAAGCTCATCTGGGGCATTGACCAAGAGGTTATGCACAATCGGTGCTGCGCAGTAGTGGGTCACGCTATGCTCTTTGATAGCAGCAAAGATATGTTGCGCATCTACGCGACGCAAACACACGTTAATACCAGCACGAGCAGCAATCGTCCAAGGGAAACACCAACCATTGCAATGAAACATTGGCAAAGTCCACAAATAGATGGGATGCTTATTCATATCCCAATCGAGTACATTTGAAACAGCATTAATGGCTGCGCCACGATGGTGATAGACCACTCCCTTAGGGTTACCTGTAGTGCCGGAGGTGTAGTTCAAGCAAATCGCTTGCCACTCATCAGCAGGTACTTGCCACGCAAATTGAGGGTCTCCTTCTGCCAGTAATTGCTCATAAGTAAGCTTGCCTAGCCTCTCACCTGCAACGTCGTGCTCTTTTTCTTCGACATCAATGACTAAGAATTCACGACCACTATCTTTCTTGGCAATCTCTAAAGCTTTCTTCATTACTCCTGAAAACTCAGGATCTATAATCACGACCTTTGCTTCGCCATGATTCAACATGAAGGCGATGGACTCTGGGTCTAAGCGGGTGTTTAAGGCATTTAATACTGCACCTGCCATCGGAATACCGAAGTGCGCCTCCACCATCGGTGGCGTATTCGGCAACATGACAGCAACAGTATCGCCAAGACCAATGCCATGCTTTTGTAAGGCGCTAGCCAAGCGGCGGCAACGCTCGTAGGTTTGCGCCCAAGTTTGACGTAACTTGCCATGGATAACGGCAACCTTCTTCGGATAGATCTCGGCAGATCTTTCTAAAAACAAGAGTGGAGTAATAGGGGTGTAATTTGCAGGATTACGATCTAAACCTTGCTCATAAATATTTGCCATCTTTTGCTTTCAATCTTTGAATAACCGTTTTTCTTGTAACGCTTTAAATATCAGCCAAGGCTTTAACATGAGCAACAACGCTTCGACCTAAGGCTGATAAGTTATAACCACCCTCTAAGCAACTGACAATGCGATTGTTAGCATATTCATGCGCAATCTCCTTCAAGCGCTTGGTGATCCAAACATAGTCATCCTCAACCAAACCCATTTGACCAAGATCATCTTCGCGATGCGCATCAAATCCAGCTGAAATGATGATGAGTTGGGGCTCAAAGTTGCGGAGCACTGGTAGCCATTGCTCTTCCACAATCGAGCGCACCACGTCTCCACGAGTCGCTGCCGGCAAAGGTACGTTCACCATATTGTCAGCACGATCAAGACCGCTATAGGGATAAAACGGATGCTGGAAAAAGCTACACATCAAAACACTCGGGTCATTGAAAAATGCGGCTTCTGTGCCATTGCCATGGTGCACATCAAAATCAATAATGGCCACGCGTTCAAGACCGTAGGCTTCCATGGCATAACGAGCGGCAATAGCCACGTTATCAAATAAGCAAAATCCCATTGAACGGGTAGGTTCGGCATGATGCCCTGGGGGTCTTACTGCACAAAAGACATTTTCAACCTCACCCTTCATGACAGCATCTACCCCGGCAATCGCTGCCCCAGCAGCACGCAAGGAAGCCTGCCATGTATGGGGATTCATGATGGTATCGCCATCGAGCATGGCATACCCACTTTGGGGAGCTTTCTCTTTGACGAAAGCAACGTGATCAGGACTGTGCACCAGTTCTAGTTGATCTTCGCTAGCCAATGGCGCATCGAGGTGATGCAAGAAGCGATCTACCCCACTACGAATCATCTGGTCATTGATAGCTTGAATCCTTTCAGGGCACTCTGGGTGATGACTACCCATCTCATGTTTCAGAAAGTCTGGGTGAGTTATGTATCCTGTTGTCATTAGCTGTAATCCTTAATAGCAAAACTGTATTTTTTATACTCTAATTAATGGTGCTTAATTCTCAACAATCCTTGCTCTGGCGCATGAACTTACGGGTCTGCCACCTACTGCTCGCACTGTTACTTGGGGCCTGCTCGAGCAGTCCTTCGCAACAAAGTAATACCCAACAACCCATCGTAAACCAAGCCGATGATGCGATCACCGAAGCACGTTACAGCCAAAACCTGAGTACCCTATTAAACCAAGTCTCACAAACCCAAGAAATCCCGCTGCAGACCCTAGAAAACGGCTTTCTTGATGCTAAAACGATTCCCTCTATCCGCAAATTGGTATTACCCCCATCGGGCACTTTTAAGAAAAATTGGCTAGCGTATCGCAAACGCTTTATTGAGCCAGTGCGCCTCAAGGCTGGAAAGGCCTTTTGGGATGAAAACCGCGCCTTTTTAAGTCAGGTAGAGCAAGACTCAGGGGTGCCAGCAGAGATGATTGTCGCCATTATTGGAATTGAGACTATTTATGGGCGTCAGACTGGTAATTTTCGAGTCAAGGATGTGTTGTCAACACTCGCCTTCAGCTATCCCGATACCCCTAATAAGCCTGCCCGCGAGCAGCTTTTTAAGGATCAACTTCAAGAACTGATCCTGCTGTGCTGGACAGAAGCTGGCGGTAAGTTGCCAGCCAAAAATAGTATCCGAGGCGTAAATGTGACTCGCTTTAATACCTGCCTCAATCAAAACAGCTCTTATGCTGGAGCGATTGGCTTGCCACAATTTATGCCCAGCAGTATCCGCAGTTTTGCTGTTGATGGTGACGGCGATGGACGCATTGATCTTAAACAAAGTCCTAAAGATGCGATCGCGAGCGTAGCGAACTTTATGAAGCAACATGGTTGGCAAGCAGGCATGCCGATTTCTTTTCCTGTACAAGAAAACGCAATACCAGTTGCAAAGCAATGGGCTGATGGTGAACCACAACTGAAATACACCGTTGCAGAACTAATTGAGCAGGGCATCCTATTGCCTCAACAAGGCGATCTTCAAAGTGGTGGGGTGGAACCCCAAAGTAAAGCCTTGATTGTGGATCTGCCCTACCCCTACAAAGACGGACTCGATCAAGCACAGTATTTTGTGGGTTTAAATAATTTCTTAACCATTGTTCAGTACAACCGCAGTTATTTCTACGCTCAGAGTGTGGCAGAGTTTGCAGAAGCACTAGGTTATAAGAACCAAAGCGTAGTACCAACTACCTTATCAAATGAAGCACTAGCGAAAGCAGCAGATCAAAAAAGCTCTGCAGATAAATCAAAGGTTAAGAATTCAAAGAAATCTAACGCCAAAAAAAAACTAAACCAAATTAAGCAGGGAATACGCCTGTCGATAAATAGCGATCACCGCGATCGCAAACTATGAAAACGATAGTGGCGTTTTCCACTTGGCGTGCAATGCGCAAAGCTACCACTAGCGCTCCACCTGCCGAGATGCCGCAGAAGATTCCTTCTTCCACTGCCAAGCGTCTTGCCATGTCTTCTGCGTCTGCCTGCGTGACATACTCAATACGATCAACCCGATCGCCCTGGTAAATCTTTGGTAAATACTCTGGCGCCCACTTCCGAATACCGGGAATCTGTGAGCCCTCTTCAGGCTGGGCACCAATAATCTGAATGGCAGGATTCATTGACTTGAGATAAGTCGATACACCAGTGATTGTGCCGGTGGTGCCCATCGCAGAGACAAAGTGAGTGACTTGCCCATCGGTATCGCGCCAAATCTCTGGGCCCGTAGTTTCAATATGGGCTCTGGGATTATCCGAGTTGGCAAATTGATCTAATAATCTACCACGCCCCTCGCGCTGAAGTTGGAGCGCGTAATCTCTTGCAAACTCCATGCCACCAGATGCAGCAGTCAAAATGAGTTCTGCACCGTAGGCCGCCATACTTTGACGTCGTTCAATACTTTGGTTTTCAGGCATTACCAAGACCATCTTGTAACCCAGCATGGCTGCAGTCATTGCTAAGGCTATACCAGTATTGCCACTGGTTGCCTCAATCAAGGTATCACCAGGTTTAATTTCGCCACGCTCTTGTGCGCGCATGATCATCGACAGCGCAGGTCGGTCTTTTACCGACCCGGCTGGATTGTTGCCTTCTAGCTTACCTAAAATGACATTGTTACGATTCTCGTTTTCTAAACCGGGAATACGCTGCAAGCGCACCAATGGGGTGTTGCCAACAGTTTGTGAAATCGTTAGGTAAGAAGGTTTGCTCATGAGCCCATTTTAGCCATAAGCAAGCCTACACTCTGAAGGGCTTAATTTCGGCGATGTGGCGTCGTACGCTCCGGCTGATTGCGGCTACCAGCTTGATGACGCGAATTGCGTCGGCCAGAGGCTCCGCCATCCTTCTTGGTACGACCATTAGGCTCCCGAAAGGAACCAGGGGCTTCAATAGTTAAACCGTTATCCACCATTTTTTCAACGGATTTCATGCCAATGCCGCGGACTCGCTTCTGTAAATCATTAGCATCTTGAAAATGACCGCCATCGGTACGCTCGCTAATAATCGTTCTTGCTTTAGATGGACCAATTCCTTTAATACTTTCTAATTCAGATTGGGTTGCTGTATTGACATTAATGGGTGAAGCGTTAGCAAGCCCTAGGGAAGTCATTGCTAAAACTGCAGAAACCAAGGCAGATCTCATCAAGCCAGCACTTCTTATATGAAAACTTTTCGTCATATATTCTCCGTAGTAAACAAAAAATCCACGGACACAAAGTGCACGTGGATCGCTTATAACGAAGAAAAAAGTATTGGGTTGACTAGCTTACAGTGGGTTGGCTAAGAAACCAGAATTGGCTTCCAACCACTCAATATAACGACTGACACCTTGCTCAACATCTAGGAAGGGTTCTTTGTAGCCAGCAGCGCGCAGTTTTGTTAAATCTGCTTGAGTAAAACACTGATACTTACCTTTGAGCGCATCCGGAAACGGAATGTACTCAATTGCTTTTTCCTTGACCAACTCTTGTAGGCTGGCAGGTTTTGCCTTATCCAGCTTGCGCATTGAATTTGCAACTGCATGTGCCACATCATTAAATGGCTGAGCACGACCACTACCCAAATTGAAGATGCCACTGATTTCTGGATGATCTAAGAAAAATAAATTCACTTTGACGACGTCTTTAACAGAAACAAAGTCACGACTTTGTTCGCCTGGACCATAACCACCGTATTCGCCAAAGAGTTTGACGTGGCCGTTAGCTTTGTATTGGTGGTATTGATGAAAAGCTACTGAAGCCATACGGCCTTTATGCGATTCACGGGGACCGTAGACGTTGAAGTAACGGAAACCAACTACTTGGGCGGTATTAGCATTTTCAGCAAAGCGCTTACGCATCACTTGATCAAACAAGAATTTAGAGTAGCCATAGATATTGAGTGGCTTCTCATGTTCGCGACTCTCAACAAAAATATCGGATCCACCGTAAGTGGCTGCTGAAGAGGCGTAGAGTAGTTGTACTTTTTGCGCTGTACAGATGTCCAACAAATCCATGGTGTAGCGATAGTTATTCGCCATCATAAAAATGCCATCAGTCTCCATAGTGTCCGAGCAAGCACCTTCATGAAAGACTGCCTTTACTTTTCCGAACCGACCACTTCTAAAAGCTTCTAGAAATTCATCTTTATCAAGGTAATCAATAATGTCTAGATCGGCAAGGTTGCGATACTTATCAGCAGGACGCAAATCATCTACAGCGATGATGTTTTTCTCGCCACGGGCATTAAGCGCTTGAACAATATTGGCCCCAATAAAACCAGCAGCGCCAGTTACGATAATAGTCACTGTAATTCCTCTGAAGTAACGGTAGCAGTACCGAGCTTACCAACCACAATACCACCAGCACGGTTGGCTAAGGCCATCGCCTTTTCTAAAGGCCACTTCGCAGCCAAAGCAACCGCTAGAGTTGCAATCACAGTATCTCCAGCACCCGATACATCAAATACTTCACGTGCTTGAGCCTTAACATGACTAACACCTGCTTCGGTATATAAACTCATCCCCTCTTCAGAACGCGTCAAGAGAAGTGCCTGTAAATTAAGTGATCTTCTGAGATCTTGCGCTCTGCGGGTGAGGTCTTCCTCACTCGTCCACTGACCAACCACTTGGCGCAACTCGCTGCGATTCGGAGTTAAGACCGTGGCACCACGATATTTTTCATAATCTTCGCCCTTAGGATCAACCAAGATCACTTTATTTTGCGCTCTAGCTTGCTCAATCATATGCGCTACTTGACCTAAGGCGCCTTTGCCGTAATCAGAGAGGATAACGACGTCAGCAGAGCCAACCAACTTCTCAAAACGCTCTAATTTATGCGCTAAAGCTTTTTCACTCGGCGTTTCTTCAAAATCTAAACGAATTAACTGCTGCTGTCGCGCAATGACACGCAACTTCACAATCGTTGGCGCTTTAGGGTCAATCTCTAATTGACTATCAACGCCACCAGACTTGAGTAAATCAATGACTCGGTGACCTGGCTCGTCTTGACCAACAATACCGAGAATAGTGGTTTGTGCACCTAAAGCAGCGACGTTACGAGCGACGTTTGCAGCACCACCCAAACGTTCATCAATCTTACCCACCTGCACCACTGGGACAGGCGCCTCAGGAGAAATGCGATTCGTATCACCAAACCAATAACGATCTAGCATCACGTCACCGACTACTAGCAGGCGTGCTTTAGAAAACTGTTCGCGATTGACTTTTTCCATTTGAAGACTTGATATTTTTTGATTTAGCTCAATTATGTCGCCCAATGCCATGGTATTCAATACCTAACTCATCCATGGCTTGTGGTTCATAGAGATTACGTCCATCAAATATGATTGGGTGAACTAATTTTTGCAGAACGGCATCAAAATCTGGACTGCGGAATGCCTTCCACTCGGTAACGATCACGAGTGCATCACAACCATCTAAAGCAGCCATTGGATCGGCAACCATTGATACTTTCTTTAGACCCTCTGGATTTCCTTTGAAATCCACCTCTAAGCAATGCTTTGCTTCTGGCATCGCTACTGGGTCATGGGTAACCACAGTTGCACCACGCTTCACCAACTCTTGAATGATCACGCGACTTGGTGCTTCGCGCATGTCATCAGTATTGGGCTTAAATGCAAGGCCCCATAAAGCAAATTTCATCTTAGAAAGATCTTTACCGAAGCGCTTTTCAATCTTCTCAACCAAAACATACTTTTGAATCTCATTGACTGCCTCAACCGCATCCAAAATCTTGAGATCACGTCCGTGCTCTTTGGCAGTCTTAGATAAAGCTGAGACATCTTTTGGGAAACAAGAGCCACCATAACCAGTACCTGGATATAAGAAACCAAAGCCAATGCGTGAGTCAGAACCAATACCTTGACGAACTGCTTCAATATCCGCACCAACCAAATCAGCCAAGTTAGCCAATTCATTCATAAAAGAAATGCGAGTTGCTAGCATCGCATTAGCAGCATACTTTGTTAATTCTGCACTTTTGACGTCCATGTAATAGGTACGCTCATGATGGCGGTTAAAAGGCGCATAGAGTTTACGCATTTGCTCTTTGGCACGCAAACCTGCTGGGGTATTTTCAGTGCCAATCACAATACGATCAGGGCGCATAAAGTCTTCTACGGCGGCACCTTCTTTTAAGAACTCTGGATTCGAAACAACCGAGCAGAGTTCAGCAGACAAACCTCTTTTCTCTAACTCTTCTGTAATCGCTGCCGATACTTTATCTGCCGTACCGACCGGCACCGTAGATTTATCAACAATCACCTTAGCACTGCTCATATGACGACCAATATTGCGCGCAGCAACAACAACATACTGTAGGTCAGCAGACCCGTCCTCATCTGGCGGAGTGCCTACTGCAATAAATTGAACATCTCCATGTGCTACAGAAGCAGCGATATCCGTAGAAAACTGCAGGCGGCCAGCAGCGCGATTGCGCTCAATCATTTCCTTTAAGCCCGGCTCGTAAATGGGTACACCACCAGAATTGAGGATTTCAATCTTCTTCGGATCCAAGTCTAGGCAAAAAATATTATTACCTTGCTCTGCAAGACAAGCGCCGGTAACCAAACCTACGTAACCACTGCCTATGATCGTAACTTTCAAAATAGCTCCAACTTTTCTTATGTTTATTGAACAATCATCATTGAACTATAACTTGATGACGATTCCATTAATCTTTACATGGAAGGACCGCTAGGTGCGACACCTTCAGAACGCCTTGGGGAATAAGCCTCCCAATGATTACAACCAGGACACTGCCAATAAAATCTCCGGGCACGGAAACCACAATTGCCGCAGGTATAGCGCGCCAAACTCGTCGTGCGTTGACGCAAGAGATTGAGGATGGATTGCAACTCAGCAAGTCTTTCTGGTTTGGCACTGCCCTCCTCCAAGGCCAAACGGGTCTCAGCTAGCTTAGATAAAGCACTCAAACTAGGTGAATACTGCATCACTTCAGACAACATCGCATCAGCTGCTTGCGGGCCCCGTATTTTCATGACCTGCTTGTGAACAATATCCAAGAGCTCACCAGAAGCTTGCGTCTTCAGCAATTCACAGAGGCGCTCAAGCCCCTCGTTTTCTTTACCAAGAGCAGCATGTGCCACCATCCAACGATCTGCCAATAAATGCATGTAAGCAGGATGAGATGCAGCAACCAAACTCCACGCTTCAATAGCTTGCGCTAGACGCTCTAAGGCCATTAAGTAATCGCCCTGCAATATCAAAGCACGAGCGTGATTAGGCACAGCTTGTAGAGCGCGCTCAATCGACTGCTTACTATCAGTGAGGTCTTTACGACGCAAGGCGTCTTGCCCCAGTTCGCAATGGAACTGAGCAATCTCAGTTTGATGCGATTTACCTTGCAAGCCCTCAAGCTCAGTAGCGGCGATGATAGCTTTTTTCCAATCACGCTCTACTTGATATATCTCTAAAAGACTTTCCTTGGCAGGGACCGCAAACTTACCATCACCAACACGATTGAGTGATGCCTCAGCACGATCCAGTAAGCCTGCACGCAAGAAGTCGCGCCCCAACTCATAGGCAGCGTGATCACGATCGCGGGGCTTTAAATCATCCCGATTGGCTAAATGTTGATGAACTTTGATGGCTCGCTCAGTTTCACCGCGCCGACGAAATAAATTGCCCAGTGAAAAATGCAATTCCACCGTTTCGGGATCTAATTGCGCAATCTTTACCAATGTTTCAATCGCTTGATCGGGCTGCTCATTCAGCAGGAGACTTAAGCCCTTAAAGGTGGAACGTTGCTGCAGCATGCGCTCACGCTCATCCATGCGATTCTCAAGGCGCAAATCCCAACGCGATGCTAACCAGCCAATGCCAAACATCACAGGCAGAAGCAATAACCAAGATGTCGCTATCTGAATCATGGCGTACAGAATCTAAATAAAAAAATGGTCCGTATGGACCACTGAGGATGAGCCAGAATACTAGGCACCAGAACCCTCTTTGGGGCCCGCCTGTTTTAATGGCTTGTAATCTACTCGCTCACGCAACTCTTTGCCAGGCTTAAAGTGCGGAACGCGTTTTTCTGGAATCAATACCTTCTCGCCAGACTTTGGATTACGACCAGTACGTGCTGGGCGATGATGAAGTACAAAACTTCCCACACCGCGTAACTCAATACGCTTACCCTCAGCCAATGCTTGAGTCATTGTGTCCAACAACGTTTTTACTGCCAACTCCACATCCCTAGGCAGAAGCTGCGGGAACTGTTCCGCAAGGCTCTCCACGAGTTCGGAGCGGGTAATCGCTTGTTGCTCTTGATCTGTCATGATCTATCAATAAAAAACCGCCGCTCTCCTCATGGAAAGCGGCGATATTGATTTAGCCATGATTGTCCATTTTTGCTTTCAACAAAGCACCCAAATTGGTTGTGCCAGACTGCGCATCACCTTGGAGCTTGTTCATTGCATCTTGTTGATCAGAGCTGTCTTTTGCCTTGATTGAAAGATTGATGGCACGTGACTTACGATCAATATTAATGATCATTGCAGTAACGCTATCGCCTTCTTTCAATACATTGCGTGCATCCTCAACACGATCTGTTGAGATCTCAGAAGCGCGCAAATAAGCTTCAACTTCATCAGCTAAGTGAATGGTTGCACCTTTAGCATCCACGGCCTTGACAGTACCAGTGACTAAAGCACCTTTGTCATTCACAGAGGTGTAGTTGTTAAATGGGTCACCAGACAATTGCTTGATACCGAGAGAGATACGCTCTTTCTCAACATCAATTGCCAATACGGTGGCTTCAACTTCATCACCTTTTTTGTATTTCTTAACAGCTTCTTCGCCTGGCTCATTCCATGAGAGGTCTGAGAGGTGAACTAAACCGTCTATACCGCCAGGCAAACCAATGAACACGCCAAAGTCGGTAATAGACTTGATTGCGCCAGAAAGCTTGTCGCCTTTTTGTTGTGAACGTGCAAACTCTTCCCATGGATTTGCTTTGCACTGCTTGATGCCCAAGCTAATACGACGCTTGTCTTCATCGATATCGAGAACCATGACTTCAACTTCGGTACCCAATGCAGTTGCTTTGCTTGGAGCAACGTTCTTGTTGGTCCAATCCATTTCAGAAACGTGTACCAAACCTTCGATACCAGATTCGATTTCTACGAATGCGCCGTAATCAGTCAAGTTAGTAACTTTGCCAAATAAACGGGTATTTGGTGGGTAACGACGCGCGATACCAACCCATGGATCATCACCAAGCTGCTTCACGCCAAGTGAAACACGGTTCTTCTCTTGATCGAACTTCAAGATCTTTGCGGTAACTTCTTGACCAACGGTCAACATCTCGCTTGGGTGACGCACGCGACGCCATGCCAAATCGGTAATGTGCAAGAGGCCATCGATGCCACCGAGGTCAACGAATGCGCCGTAATCCGTAATGTTCTTCACGAGGCCAGTAACTACTGAACCTTCTTTTAAGTTAGACATCAACTTAGCACGCTCTTCACCTTGGCTCGCTTCAACCACCGCACGACGTGATAACACAACGTTGTTACGCTTACGGTCAAGCTTGATAACTTTGAACTCCATGGTCTTGCCCTCGTAAGGGCTAGTGTCTTTAATTGGACGTGTATCAACGAGTGATCCAGGCAAGAATGCGCGGATACCGTTCACCATCACAGTCAAGCCACCCTTAACCTTACCAGTAACAGTACCGGTAACGATCTCAGCTTGCTCAAGCGCTTTTTCCAAGTTCAACCATGATGCAAGACGCTTAGCCTTGTCACGAGAGAGGATAGTGTCGCCATAGCCGTTTTCGAGTGCGTCAATAGCAACAGAAACGAAATCGCCAGGAGCTACTTCAATCTCGCCAGCGTCGTTATGGAATTCTTCAACAGGAATAAACGCTTCAGACTTTAAGCCAGCGTTAACAACGACGAAGTTATGGTCGATGCGAAGAACTTCAGCCGAAATAACTTGGCCGGTCTTCATATTCGAGCGGGTTAATGATTCTTCAAATAATTCTGCAAATGATTCAGACATGTGTATTCACTTTGTGCCGTCAGAAGGCCCGACGGGTTAGGTTAAAAAAGCCTTAAAGAAACACGCTAATGAAATAATCGCGTTGTGGAGTTTCTCAAGACGCCAAAACTACTACTTACTTCTCACTACTTTTACTGCTTACAAAGCTAAGCAATCGCAGATTGATACCAATCTAAAACCATCTTAACTGCTTGATCTATCGATAAATCTGACGTTTCAAGCACTTTTGCACCATCTGCAATTAGCAAGGGTGCTGTACCTCGACTACTATCCCGGGCATCGCGCTCCTGCAAATCCTGCAGTAAGTCTGAGAGTTTAGCAGAAATTCCCTTAGCTATCAATTGCTTATAGCGACGTTCCGCTCTGGCAGCGGCGGTAGCAGTCAAAAAAACCTTCAAAACTGCATCCGGGAATATGACGCTGGCCATATCTCTACCATCCGCCACTAGACCAGGGGCCTGGCGAAAACTGCTCTGCAGACCCACCAAAGCTGATCTGACCTCAGGATGAATAGCCACAGCGGAAGCCCTCAAACCGATACTTTCGGTACGAATGGCGTCCGTCACACCCTCACCATTCAAGAAAATTTGCCCATTTTTAAATGAAATCAATAACTTAGGGACTAAAAGGCCTAATTCAGGGCCATTTTTAACGTCTATCCCCTGTTGTTCACTCGCCAAGGCAACTAGGCGATACAAGGCCCCGCTATCCAAATAATGAAAGCCTAACGTTTCTGCCACCAAAGCAGCAACCGTGCCCTTACCTGAGGCAGTAGGCCCATCGATCGCGATGACTGGGTAATTGCTCATAAAATCAATCTTGAATTAACTGACTACTTTCGCAAATTCAGCGAAGTAAGTAGGAAAAGTTTTGGCTACACAATTAGGGTCATTAATCTTGAGCGCGTTTGGACCAAACGCCGCAAGCGAGAAACACATCGCCATCCGATGGTCATCGTAGGTATCAACACCTTCGGTGGGTGACTTCCAATCATTTGATGATGCTGGCGCCTGAACAACAATGTAGTCAGCGCCTTCTTCAACAATTGCACCAAGCTTTTTTAATTCTTTTGCCATCGCGGCGATGCGATCGGTTTCTTTGACACGCCAACTGGCAATGCTATTTAAACGAGTGGGGCCTGCTGCAAATAATGCAGCTACCGCCAAAGTCATTGCAGCATCTGGAATCTCAGTGCAATCCATCGTGATGCCATTGAGCTTGCCGTTTGCATTTTTAACGCCAGCGACCTCAATCCAATCTTCACCAGCGGTAATATTGGCACCCATCAAAGCCAGCGCATCCGCAAAAGCAACATCCCCTTGAATACTCTCTTTACCCACGCCCAGTACTCGCACAGGTCCGCCACCAATGGCACCAAGGGCCAGGAAGTAAGAAGCAGAGGAAGCATCCCCTTCAACAGATAATTGACCTGGACTTCTATAAACCACATCAGACGTTTTTGCGGGAATGACAAATGATTGTGGATTTGGACAAGCAACAATCACGCCGAAGCGCGCCATGAGTTTTAAGGTGATATCAATATATGGACGGGAGATCAGTTCGCCAACGACTTCAATTCGGACAGGCTGGCTCGCTACCAAAGGTAAAGCCATCAATAATGCTGTCAAGAACTGACTTGAAACATCACCGCGCACCTTAACAACATCTTTAATCTGAATATCCGCCGCCAAGATTTTGATTGGGGGATAGTCTTCTTGTAATTCGTATTCAATCTTCGCGCCCATTTGACGTAAACCATCTACTAAATCTCGAATGGGTCTTTCATGCATCCGTGCAACGCCAGATAAACGATAGTTACCACCTTGCATCGCTAGCGCCGCTGTTAAAGGGCGTATTGCTGTACCAGCATTACCCATAAAGAGGTCGGCATCGCGCACTGGAAATTTGCCACCACAGCCTTCCACCACGCAAACCTTATCAGCCTGATCAGTGACAGACAGGCCAAGCTGACGCAAGGCATTACGCATCACTTGCGTATCGTCCGCATCCAACAAATTCTTGAGCGTAGTTGTGCCGGTAGAAAGCGCTGCTAATAATAAGGCGCGATTTGAAATGCTCTTAGAACCTGGCAACACAATCGAACCTTGTGCTTGCTTAAATGGGCCAATACTAATATCAGGCAAACCACTCATTCAATAGCATCCAAATCTTGACGGGCTTTACTCGCCTTGTTAAATAATTTTTCTAGACCAGCACCATCATTTTCAGAAATCAACTTGCGCATATGATTGACGATCAATAAATACTGATCCAACTCTTTCAAAATAGCAGTGCGATTACCCAAGCAAATATCTCGCCACATCTCTGGGCTAGAAGCTGCAATGCGCGTGAAATCTTTAAAGCCTGCGCCAACATGACCGAGCTTTTGATCAGCATCTTCAGAATTCACTACGCTAGCCATCAAGGCATAAGACAAGAGGTGTGGCAAGTGAGAAACAGCTGCATAAATGGCATCGTGCTGAACAACACCAATCTTTTTCACTTCGGAACCAACGGACTCCCAAAAGCCGGTGATCAACGCAGTATCTTCGGGAGAGTTTTCTTGTAGAGGGCAAATGATGGTTTGCCTGCCTTTGAATAAATCTGCCTTGGCAGCGCTAGCACCATGCTGAGCACCACCTGCAATGGGATGGGCTGGTACAAACTGACACGCCTTTTTTCCTAATACTTCTTTAGCAGCCAGAATCACATCGCCTTTAGTGCTGCCGGCATCGGTAACCATCGTGCGGGGCTCAAGATGAGGCTCCATCAATTCAAACGCTGCGCGCATTTGCGCTACTGGAACACAAAGCACAATCACATCAGACTGCTTGGCTGCTTCAACTAAATCCACCACACTGTCGATCGCACCCATCTTCAGCGCTTGATCTACATTTTCTTTACTGCGACCGACACCTAAGACTCTGGTAACCACACCAGCTTTTTTTAGCGCCAATCCTAATGAAGCACCTATCAAGCCAACACCAACAATGGTGACGGTGCCGTAATTACTTGCAGGATTGATGATAGTCATTAGTATTTTTTAAATTCCGATTTTGCTATCACTTCAGGATCGCTTTTAAGGCATTAATAAATGCCGCATTTTCTTCTGGCAATCCGATGGAGATACGCAGCCATTGTGGCAAACCATAGTTACCTACTGGGCGAACAATGATGCCTCGCTTGAGTAATTCCAAATTGATGCGAGCGCCAGCTTGATCGTCATCACCCACTTTCACCAAGACAAAGTTGCCAGCAGAAGGCAAATACTGAAGACCCAGTTGATCGAATGCTTTAGTCAGTTGTTCGTAACCGGCGCAATTGAGCTCAAAACCTTCTTGCAGAAATGCTTTGTCTTGAAACGCGGCAATCGCTGCAGCCTGCGCCAAACTATTGACATTAAACGGTTGACGAATGCGGTTAAGCAAGTCGGTTAAATGGGGTTGGGCAACGCCATAACCAATCCGCAGGCCTGCAAGGCCATAAGCCTTGGAGAAGCTACGAGACAAAATCATATTGGGGAAACGCTTCACCCAAGTAATAGCATCATACCGCTGCTCAGGTGTTAAGTACTCGTTATAGGCCTCATCCAATACTACGACTACATGTGATGGCACAGCCATCAAGAAGTCTTCAATGTCTTTTGCACTGAGATAACTACCTGTAGGATTATTTGGATTAGCCACAAATACTAGCTTCGCTTTATCACCAGCTGCTTTCACTGCAGCTAACATCGCTGGCAGATCGTGCCCATAAGTAGCAGTTCCCGACACCTCTACCGCCTTGGCACCAACAGCTTGCGTAGCTAGGGGATAAACCGCAAATGCATGTTTAGAGAAGATCACCTCATCACCAGCTTGCGCAACTGCGCGGGCAGCCAACTCTAAAATGTCGTTACTACCATTACCTAGAGTAATCCAATCGCTTGGCACACCCAAGGAGGTAGCAAGAACATTCTTTAACTCAAAGCCATTGGAATCTGGGTAACGACCTAAATCGCTTGCTGCCTTAAGCATTGCATCTTGCGCAGACTTGGGCATACCCAATGGATTTTCATTGGAAGCCAACTTCACAATCTTGTTTTCATCTAAGCCATATTCACGTGCAACCTCGCTGATGGGTCGCCCGCCAACGTAAGGTGCAATGGCATGAATGTGTTTTAGACCAATCTTAGAAGTCATTTGGATTTAATAATGTGTTTACTAAATTTGCGCTGAATCTTTAACTCGATTAAGCAGAATGTGGGTAAGAGCCGAGGTTCTTGTAAAAAGCTGCAACACCCTTGAGCTCATCCAAAGCTTTGATTACCTTTGCATCATCGGCATGGCCAGCGATATCAATATAGAAGTGATATTCCCAAGTGCCCTTGCGTGCCGGGCGAGATTCAAAACGATTCATGGATACACCATGTTTTGCTAAAGGCGCCAATAAGCGATGTACAGCACCCGGTTGATTATCCACAGAGAGCACTAAAGACGTTTGGTCTTTACCAGTTGGCTGACACGCATAGTTACCCACCACTACAAAACGGGTACGGTTATGCGGATCGTCCTGAATTTGTGCAGCAACTGCCTGCAAACCATATGCCTCCTGAGCTGGATCGCCAGCAATTGCAGCCACGCTTGGATCAGCGGCGGCCAAGCGAGCGGCTTCTGCATTGCTGCTCACGGCTTGTCGTTTGAGTTGTGGAGCATGCACACTCAACCATTGCTGGCACTGTGCCAATGCTTGTGCATGAGCACAAACCGTTGTGACGCCATCTAAATTACCACTCTTGGTTAGCAAATGATGACGAATAGGTAATACCACTTCGCCACTAATACGCATCGATGAATCCAATAGTAAATCTAGTGTGCGAGAGATCGCACCTTCGCTCGAGTTCTCGACTGGAACAACGCCAAATTGCGCCGCGCCCTTCTCAACCGCTTTAAAAACTTCATCCAAACTTGCGCAAGGCAAAGCAGCAATCGAATGACCGAAGTAGGTCTGCGCTGCTTGCTCTGAAAAAGTTCCGACTGGTCCAAGGTAAGCAATCGTTTGGCGCGCCTCTAGCGCTCTGCAGGCAGACATCACTTCACGCCAGATGGCAGCAATACCATCTGCAAGTAAAGGACCCTGATTGATCTCCTGCAAGCGAGCAACAACCTGACGCTCACGCTCAGGACGAAAGACTGGAGAGGAGAAGCCGCCTTTTACATGACCAACCTCTTGTGCAGCTTTAGCACGCTGAGTCAGTAAATCTAAAATCTGCGCATCGAGCGAATCAATTTTTTCCCGCAAGGGAGCTAAGCGCTGTTCTTCAGTACTCATTAAGCCCGCCTTTCAAAATCGCGCATAAATTCAATCAAGGCTTTTACACCTTCAATGGGCATTGCGTTGTAAATACTAGCGCGCATACCACCAGCGGCTTTGTGACCTCGCAAAGCAACCAAACCAGCAGCATTAGACTGCGCCAAAAACTCTGCGTTCAGGTTCTCATCTTTTAAGAAGAAAGTCACGTTCATCCGTGAACGGTATTCTTTGGTGACGCGGTTTTCATACAGACTGCTTTGATCTAAGAAGTTGTAGAGCAATTCAGCCTTTTCTTGATTACGCTTCTCAATTACCTTCACGCCACCTTGCTTTAACAACCACTTAAAGCCTAAACCAGCCATGTAAATCGAGAATGTCGGCGGAGTATTAATCATAGATTGGGTATTAGCTTGAATAGCCCAATCCCAGATCGTTGGAGTAATACTCATGCTGTGTCCGATTAAGTCTTTACGGATGATCACGATGGTGACCCCGGAAGGACCGATATTCTTTTGGGCTCCAGCAAACCATACAGCACACCGATTGATATCCATCTCTTTAGAGAGAATGTTGCTAGAAATATCGGCAACGAGAGGAGTGCTACCAACATCCGGCACATCTGAAAACTCAACACCACCAATGGTTTCATTAGCACAGTAAAGAACATAAGCAGCATCATTCGATAGTTTCCAAGTACTTCTTAAAGGAATCGTATTGAACTTTTCTGCAGCAGATGTTGCAGCCAGATTGGCTATGCCGTACTTCTGGGCTTCTTTATAGGATTTTTCTGACCATATGCCAGTAACGATGTAATCCGCCTTTGGACCATTCTTGGCCAGAGGCATGAGGTTCATTGGGATGGCTGCGTTTTGGCCGAGCCCACCACCTTGTAATAACAAGATTTCGTAAGCATCTGGAATATTCATCAAGGTACGCAAATCTCGCAACACCTCTTCATACACTTCCATGAACTCTTTACTGCGATGGCTGATTTCCATCACACTGGTGCCCAGTCCACGCCAATTGAGCATTTCATCAGCCGCTTGCTTTAACACCTCTTCGGGTAAAGTAGCGGGCCCCGCAGCGAAATTGAAAATGCGGCGGTCAAAAGTCATAGTGTTACTAGTCTTGTGATGACGCCTTAAGCGTCACCTGCCGCATCAGAATTGGTGTCAGTTGCTGGATCTGAAGATACATCACCCTCTTCTGCATCATCAACATCATCGTCCGAATCGCTCTCAGCAATGCGTTGCAAACCAGATAAACGAGTACCTTCATCTACATTGATCAAAGTCACGCCTTGCGTAGCGCGACCCATCTCCCGAATTTCAGATACCCGAGTACGAACCAAGACGCCACCAGTGGTGATCAACATAATTTGATCTTCCGGTGATACCAATGCTGCTGCAACAACCTTACCGTTACGTTCGGTTGTCTGAATTGCAATCATGCCCTTGGTACCGCGACCATGACGAGTGTATTCAGCGATTGGAGTCCGCTTGCCATAACCATTCTCAGTAGCAGTTAAGACGCTACTTGGAATCGCCATGTCATTCGTATCAACAACTACCGCTTCAGTACCCTCAGCAGCTTCTGCTGGGGCAACCAGCATAGCAATAACCTGATGGTCTTCACCTAAGTTCATGCCACGCACACCACGTGCAGTACGACCCATTGGACGCACATCATTCTCATCAAAGCGTACCGCCTTGCCAGCGTCAGAGAACAACATCACATCATGCTGACCATCAGTAATCGCTGCGCCAACCAAGAAGTCGTTCTCATTGAGATCGACCGCAATAATGCCGGCCTTACGTGGATTAGAGAAGTCAGACAAACGGGTCTTCTTCACGGTACCCAAGCTCGTTGCCATGAAGACGTATTGATCATCTTGATAGCCTTTGATTGGAAGAATCACGGTGATCTTTTCACCTTCAATCAACGGGAACATGTTGACGATGGGCTTGCCACGAGAGGTGCGGCTTCCTTGCGGAACTTCCCACACCTTCAGCCAGTACATACGACCACGATCCGAGAAGCACAGAATCGTATCGTGTGTATTCGCTACGAATAAAGTATCAATCCAATCTTCATCTTTAGTAGCTGCAGCTTGCTTGCCACGACCGCCACGTTTTTGTGCGCGATATTCGCTGAGAGGCTGACTCTTCATGTAACCAGTATGCGAAAGCGTGACCACCATATCTTGTGGAGTAATTAAATCTTCTGTGAAGAGTTCGGTTGCGTTCATTTCAATAAATGAACGACGACCACTATCACCGCCAGCTTTACCAAACTCTGCTTGGACTTCTTTTAATTCAGTCTCAATTACAGAAGTAACGCGCTCTGGTTTGGCCAACAAATCGAGCAAGTCAGAAATCTCTGCCATGACTTCTTTGTATTCATTCACAATCTTGTCTTGCTCAAGACCAGTCAAGCGTTGCAAACGCATCTGCAAAATTTCTTGCGCTTGGCTATCTGACAAGCGATACAAGCCAGTCGTTTGCATACCGTACTCGGGCAACAAACCTTCTGGGCGATAAGCGTTACGACCGCCCGGTGTATCCGTCTCAGCGCGCGCTAACATCTCACGCACCATCGATGAATCCCAAGCCTTACCCATCAACTCTTGCTTCGCAATCACAGGATTTGCAGCAGCTTTAATAATCGCGATGAATTCGTCGATATTTGCTAATGCAACAGCAAGACCTTCTAAGACGTGGCCACGCTCGCGTGCTTTGCGCAACTCGAAAATAGTGCGACGTGTCACCACTTCGCGACGATGTTGTAAGAAGTACTCCAGCATTTGCTTCAAGTTCAACAAGCGTGGTTGGTTATCTACCAATGCCACCATGTTCATACCGAAGTTATCTTGCAGTTGTGTGCTCTTGTACAAATTATTGAGAACGACTTCAGGCACTTCACCGCGCTTGAGTTCAATCACAACACGCATACCGGATTTATCCGACTCGTCACGCAAATCAGAAATACCTTCTACTTTTTTCTCATTCACCAACTCAGCAATACGCTCGAGTAAGTTCTTTTTATTCACCTGATATGGCAACTCATCAACGATGATGGCTTGGCGGGCACCTTTATCTAGGTCTTCGAAGTGAGTCTTTGCTCTCATCACTACACGTCCACGGCCGGTGCGATAACCCTCACGGACGCCTTGAACCCCGTAAATGATGCCGGCGGTCGGAAAATCAGGAGCTGGAATGATCTCAATCAGCTCATCAATTGAGCATTCAGGGTTGTGGAGAACGTGTAAACAGGCTGAAATCACCTCATCCAGGTTGTGAGGGGGGATATTGGTCGCCATGCCTACCGCAATGCCTGAACTGCCGTTAATCAATAAATTAGGCACTTTTGCGGGAAGAATCAGGGGTTCTTTCTCGCTACCATCGTAATTTGGCCCAAAATCGACGGTTTCCTTGTCCAAATCTGCCAAAAGCTCATGGGCTATCTTGCGCAGACGGATCTCCGTATACCGCATTGCAGCAGCGTTATCGCCATCTACGGAGCCAAAGTTACCCTGGCCGTCAACCAGCATATAGCGCAGAGAGAAATCCTGGGCCATCCGAACAATCGTGTCATACACCGCAGAATCACCGTGCGGATGGTATTTACCGATGACATCGCCAACTATACGGGCAGATTTTTTGTAAGCCCGGTTCCAATCGTTGTTTAATTCATACATTGCGAATAAGACCCGGCGGTGAACCGGTTTGAGGCCATCACGCACGTCTGGCAGGGCTCTGCCGACAATGACGCTCATTGCGTAGTCCAAATAGGACCGCCGCATTTCGTCTTCTAGGGATATTGGTAGTGTTTCTTTAGCGGCTTGTTCCATCTAGAAATAATATCATTTTGATGACAGAGGGGCGCTATGCTAAGATTCTGTCAGTTTGTACGAAATTGAGATGTGTCGCTTTGCGGTTTTTTGCTTCAAAGTAGGGCGAATTACATTTAAGTTTGACTTTAATTAAAAAAGAGATTTTTGAGGACTAAAAATGAACAAAACCCTAAAACTGGTACTTGCTGGCGTAATTTCTATTGCTGCTACTGCTACTTCTGCTCAAAAGGTTGACAACTGGGTCAACTCAACTGGTACATCTTGGAAAAACGGCAACGACACATTGTGCTGGCGTGACAGCAGCTGGACTCCAGCTACTGCTGCTAAGGGTTGCGACGGTGCTTTGACTGCTGCTCCTGCTGCTGCCGCTTCTGGCGTAAGCCAAAGCAAGATTACTTTGCAAGCTGACACACTGTATGACTTCAACAAGTCTGATTTGAAGCCAGAAGGCAAAGCAACTTTGGACAAGATCGCTAGAGATTTGGGCAAGATCAAGTTAGAAGTAATTATCGCTGTTGGTAACACTGATAGCGTTGGTTCAGATGCATACAACATGGCCCTCGGTCAGCGTCGTGCGCAATCCGTTAAAGCATACTTGGTAAGCAAGGGTGTTGACGGTAGCCGTATCTACACAGAATCAAAAGGTAAGAGCAATCCAGTTGCAAGCAATGCAACTGAAGAAGGTCGCGCCAAGAACCGCCGTACTGACATCGAAGTTGTTGGTACAGCTGCTAAGTAATTCTTTTTACTTGTAAAAAAGCCCGCTTCTAGCGGGCTTTTTTATTTCCACTATATTCATAAACTTCACAAACAGTCTCACACTGAATGAACCCAATATGAACGTCGATCAATCTGAAATCGCTAAATTTAGCGCCCTAGCCCATCGTTGGTGGGATCCCAATAGCGAATTCAAACCCTTGCACGCAATCAATCCATTACGCCTCAATTGGATTCAATCCATCGTCAATCTTGAGGGCAAGAAGGTAGTCGATATTGGTTGTGGTGGTGGCATTCTGGCGGAATCAATAGCACAATCAGGCGCCGATACTACTGGTATCGATTTATCTGAAAAGGCATTAAAGGTTGCAGAGCTACACGCATTAGAAGTGGGCGCTAAGCTCACCTATCGCTCTATCTCAGCAGAAGCCTTGGCTGAAGAACATCCCGAACAATACGATGTTGTTACTTGCATGGAAATGCTCGAACACGTTCCAGACCCAGCTTCCGTAGTACGTGCTTGTGCCAAGCTCTGTAAACCTGGTGGCACATTATTTTTCAGCACCCTCAATCGCAATCCGAAGTCCTACTTATTTGCCATTATTGGCGCAGAGTACATCCTCAAACTACTGCCTAAAGGTACTCACGAATACGCTAAATTTATTAAGCCATCTGAGTTGGTCGCTTTTACACGACAGGCAGGCTTGGAGATGCTTGGCATGAAGGGTATGACTTACAACCCGCTCACACAAGTCTATAGCTTGAATGATGATGTAGATGTGAACTACATGATTGCAGTGCGAAAGTGATTCAGAGCGTGAATCATTTGTCGAGTCCTTACGAGGGAGTCTTCTTTGACCTAGACGGCACTCTGGCAGATACTGCGCCCGACTTGGTGGCTGCAGTGAATCAACTCGTCCTAGCACGCAAGGCATCGCCAAAACCATATGAACTGCTTCGCCCTTATGCCTCTGCTGGTGCCCGCGGGCTAATTGAAGGTGCATTCGGAATGAGACCCGATCACCCCGATTACCTCTCTTTGCGAGATGAATTTTTAAGTAATTACCAAAATGCGTTGATGGTGAATAGCACTTTATTTGATGGGATAAGTCAGGTGCTAGATCAACTCGAAGCCGCCAGCATTCCTTGGGGAATTGTTACCAACAAACATGAACGATTTACTAAGCCCATTACTGAACAAATGGGTCTACATCAAAGGGCCATATCGACAGTCTCGGGTGACACTACAGCGCATGCAAAACCCCATCCTGAGCCGATATTGCATGCCGCAAGGATCGCCAGCATTGACCCTGCAAAATCTATTTACATTGGCGACGATATTCGGGATGTGATTGCAGGCAAAGCAGCGGGCATGCAAACTGTTGCGGCTGCCTATGGCTATTGTGGCTGCAAAGAGCCTCCTGAGGCCTGGGGCGCAGATTTCATTATCAATTCCCCACTCGAACTAATAAAAATCATCTTCCCCAATCAGGGTTAAGTCAAAGATATTTAACAATTTAAGGCCAGCGGCTTTAAAATAGACCTTCCTATGCATGAACTCTGGGGTCGACATGGTTTCGACGTGGATTACAAAGCATCAAGGGCATACCGAGGACCCGTTATCTCGTAAATCAATGGGAATGTAATAACTGCTAACGACGAACGTTACGCACTAGCCGCTTAATTGCGGTTGCCCCTGAACTGATTCTCTCTTGGGTCAGGTAGCGCAAGCTACATCAGGGTCATATACAAGAGATAAGACTATTTTGTGTCACGAAGAATAGTACGAAAACCTAGTGAATCGTCAGCGAGGAACGTGTCAATCCGTGCCTAACTGATTAAATCAAACGATATGACTAAGTATGTAGAACTTGTTGTGGAGGATTTGCGGACGCGGGTTCGATTCCCGCCGACTCCACCATTTTGAAGTATGTAACAGTCTAACGCCACCTACTAGGGTGGCGTTTTTCTTTGCAGTCAAGGCAGGTTTATAAGTCTATTGTGGTAAAAAACCTTTGTTCTTATAGAAATTTGGTACCTATAGGTATTAAATTAGTTTTATTATTGATACCTATAGGTTACAATTATGATTATTAATTAATACCCATAGGTATCAATATGAATAAGAAATTCGCTAACCTACAGCTCCATCAAATGGAATCTACCCTTACTAAGTTAAGGGAAACTCACCTTCCAAACCGCCCAGGTAATGGGTGGGCTAAAGCCATTCGAGAATCCTTAGGCATGTCAGCATCTGCATTGGCTCGTAAGCTGGGTGTTACACCCCATAGCATCGCCAAGCTAGAAAAAGCTGAGATAGATGAAAAAATCACCTTGGCTAGTCTTAGAAAACTGGCTGACGCTTTAGATTGTGAATTGCAATATACCCTGGTGCCACGCAAGTCATTAGAGGAAATCCTAGAAGATCGTGCCATTTCGGTTGCGCGGGAGCGCTTGCGCCCCATTTCTCACTCAATGAGTCTTGAAGATCAGGCGGTGGACAAGTCTGCCAGTGAAAAGCAACTCCAACTACTGGCAAATGAGATTCTGGATGGTCCCAGAAGGAATCTGTGGTGATTCGTTTTGAATATCCGCTAGGGGCTACTCCGATTGATCCAGATGAAGCCCTTGGTCTCATTCCAAAACACATTAGTACGCAAGCTGATTTAAATGCTTGGGAAGAATTGAATATTGTCGAAGGCGCAAATTGGATCGCGCGTCAAAAGATTATTAAAGGCTTGAATGAAGGGCTCGTACGTGAGCTACATCGCCGTATGTTTAACCAAACATGGCTCTGGGCTGGCACATTCAGAAAGAGCGCTAAGAATATCGGTATTGACTGGACCCAGATTGCTGTTGCCCTTAAGAATCTCTTAGATAACACTAGCTATCAGATTACAAATAAGGTGATGTCCATTGATGAAATCGCAGTACGCTTTCATCATCAACTTGTGCTAATCCATGCGTTTCCGAACGGTAATGGTCGACATGCTCGCCTGATAGCAGACGCACTCATTGTCAATCTTGGTGGCAAGAGATTTTCTTGGGGTAGTAATACTGCAATCGCCAACCTAGATGTTGTCCGCCAAAACTACTTATCAGCACTGCGCACTGCAGATAAGGGCGATATCACGCCGTTAATGTATTTTGCTAGACAATAAAACGAAATTCCTGGGTTTCCAGTAAATTAAAGAAAAATCAAGATACTGGAGACTGAAGTTGGCCAACAATCAATTGCCTACCTACCAATACCTCACCGTTGAGGGTGCGGACTTGGTGCGAGTTACTTTAAACCGACCTGAAGTACGCAATGCTTTTAACGCGGGTTTGATTGGCGAGTTGCATGATGTCTTTACAAAGTTAGGGGCTGATGATCACTGTCGAGTGATTGTGCTTCAAGCTATGGGTAAAAGTTTTTGTGCGGGTGCTGATCTCAATTGGATGAAGAACATGGCCAACTTCACCAATGAAGAAAATATTGCTGACTCTAGAAAGATGGCGCTGATGCTCAATGCCATTTATTCCTGCCCAAAACCAGTAATTGCCAAAGTACAAGGCGATGCCTATGCTGGTGGCGTCGGATTAGCTGCAGTATGCGACATCGTAGTTGCCTCCTCACAAGTTCGCTTCTGCATATCGGAAGCTAAATTAGGTTTGTTACCAGCAACAATCGCCCCTTATGTCATTAGAGCGCTAGGTGAACAAGCATCACGTAGATATTTTGTTACTGCAGAAGTCTTTACTGCTGCTCATGCAAAGGATCTAGGTTTTGTCCATGAGCTAGTTGACCCAGAAGCACTTGACAGTAAAGTCAATGAGATCTGCCAAAGCATCATCAGTAATGGTCAAATGGCGGTGATGGCGTGCAAAAAAATTGTGCAGGATATTTCACATCAAGCCATTACAAATCCTTTAATTGAGGAGACCGTAAAACGGATCGCCAATATTCGCACTAGTGATGAAGCGCAAGCTCGCATGAAAGCCTTTCTCGAGAAAAGCAAATGAAGTCATCACCAAATCTTCCTAAAAAGGTCAAGATCGTTGAAGTAGGCCCTAGAGATGGCTTGCAAAATGAAAAAGAGTTTGTGCCCATTGAGATCAAAGTTGAGCTCATCAATCAACTCTCCAATGCAGGCTTCCCCAATATCGAAGCAGCCTCCTTTGTATCGCCTAAGTGGATTCCACAAATGGCAGGCAGCGCTGAAGTGATGGCTACGATTGCCAGGAAATCAGGCATCATCTATTCGGCCCTCACCCCCAATATGAAAGGATATGAGGACGCATTAGCAGCAAAAACAGGTGAGATCGTCATCTTTTCTGCTGCCTCCGAAGCCTTTGCTCAAAAAAATATCAATTGCAGTATCGCTGAATCGGTTGAGCGTTTTATTCCTGTAGTCCATGCCGCCAAACGTGATCATATTCGGGTTCGCGGCAGCATCTCATGTTCATTTGCTTGCCCCTATCAAGGTTTAGTAGAGCCTAGGCAAGTTGCTGAGGTAGTTAAAAGAATGATGGATTTAGGTTGCGATGAAATCGATATTGCAGATACGATTGGAGTGGGCACTCCCGGACAGGTTGCTGCAGTATTTGAAGAAATACTGGCATTTGCTCCTAAAGAATTATTCTCTGGGCACTTTCATGACACCTATGGGCAATCGCTTGCCAATATTTATGCTGCCATGGAAATGGGTATCAGTATTTTTCACTCCTCTATTGCTGGATTAGGTGGCTGCCCTTATGCCAAAGGTGCAACTGGCAATGTCGCTACCGAAGATGTCTTATATATGCTCAAAGGGTTGAGCATTGAAACAGGTATAGACTTTGATGCTGCTGTAAACATTGGCGAATACATCACTAAAAAAATTGGTAGGCCCAACGCTTCTCGTGCTGGACGCGCCATTACTGCTAAAAAATCAACCGGAGATTAATATGAATAGATTACGTACACTCTTTGCACTCGCGCTTACCGCAGGCTCATTACACTGCGCCGCGCAAAGCTATCCGTCTTCGAATATCACGATGGTTGTACCTTTTGCAGCTGGTAGCGGGACAGATGGGGTCGCTCGTGTGATGGCAACCAAGATGAGCAGTATCTTAGGACAGCCCGTCATCATTGATAACAAACCTGGTGCGAGCGCACAGATTGGCGCTCAACTTGTAGCCTCAGCCAAGCCTGATGGCTATACCTTGTTGATGACTACCAATACTTCGCACTCAGCCAACCCTTGGTTATTTCAAAATCTAAAGTACGACCCCATTAAAGACTTCACACCGATTGCACGCGTTGGTGAACTACCATTCGTGCTTTGTGTGAACAACGACCTCCCTGTTAAAACCGTCCAAGAACTGATTGATTACGCCAAAGCCAATCCTGGCAAACTATCTTATGGCACACCAAACAGTACTTCACTAGTGACAACCGAAACGATCATGCATTTGACCAAAATTAGCATGACACAAATTCCTTATAAATCTAGCCCACAAGCGCTGACGGATCTTATTGGAAATCAAATTCAGGTATATGTGGCAGATACAGGTTCAGGGATGGCGATGATTAAAGCAGGTAAAGTACGTGCCATTGGTTTAACTGGTAACAGACCTTATGCACAATTACCGAATGTTCCGCCTATTGCGAAAACCATCGCCGGCTTTGATCTTGTGTCATGGAATGGAGTCTTTGGTCCGGCCAATCTTCCTAAGCCCATCATAGACAAAATCAATGCTGTAATTCAAGAGGCTACTAAAGATAAAGAAGTGCAAGCCAAATTAGCACAACTTGGCTTTGTCATTTGGCCATCCAAGAACCCACAAGACTTTGCTCAATACGTTAGTGATCAAATGGCCTACTGGGGTAAGTTGATTATTCAATCAGGCATTAAGTCTGAACTTAACTAATTCGTAGATTCTCAAGGAATATGATGGGCCCATTAGCTGGCGTTCGCATTTTAGATTTGACCTCAGTCATATTGGGACCTTTTGCGACTCAAATATTGGCATCCATGGGCGCAGAAATTATTAAGATTGAAACCCCTGAGGGTGACAATATGCGCGATGTTGGCCCCATGAGAAATCCAAAGATGGGCCACATCTTTTTACAAGCCAATCGCGGTAAAAAGAGTATCGTTTTGGATCTGAAAGATCCCGAATCCAAGCAAGCCACATTAGATCTTGCGAAAACGGTAGATGTCTTTATTTCTAATATCAGACCTCAAGCGCTCGATCGTCTTGGTTTGGGTTATGCAGATGTAAAAAAGGTAAATGAGAAAATCATTTATGTTTCCTGCTCAGGATTTGGCTTGAATGGACCATATGCAGATAAACCTGCTTACGATGACTTGATCCAAGGCGCCACAGGTGTACCCTGGTTAATGCAAGAACATGGGGTACACGAACCTCGCTATGCCCCGACTACTCTGGGAGACAGGGTCACGGGTCTTCATTCAGTATATGCAGTGACTTCAGCCTTATACGCCAGAGAAAAAACAGGTAAGGGGCAACACGTTGTAGTTCCCATGTTTGAATCGATTGCCCAGTTTATTTTAGGAGATCACCTAGGCGGAGAATCCTTCATCCCCCCGATTGGTAAATCGGGATATGCCCGACTTCTATCCCACTACCGCAAACCATATGCCACACAAGATGGCTATATCTCCATCCTGATCTATAACGATAAACATTGGAAAAGTTTTTTTGAGGCCATTGGCCAAGCAGAGCGACTACAGGAAGAAATCTTTTGCACGCACACGAATCGCGCCAACAATATCGACCGGGTCTATAGCGAGGTTGAGAAAATCATTCAAATCAGAACTACTTCGCAGTGGCGTCAACTTCTGGATCAGTACGACCTACCAAATCAGCCTATGAATTCGATTAGCGATTTAATTCAGGATGAGCACCTCAATCAGACTGCCTTCATCCATACTGAAAATCATCCGAGTGAAGGACAAATTCGGGTCATGAATAGCCCCGTATCTTGGTCTGAAACGCCTGCAGAAGAAAACCTCAGTCCCGCCCCCACACTCGGTCAACACACTGCCGAGATTTTGCGGGAACTGGGTTACGCAGAAGATGCTATTGCATCCTTAATCCGTTCAGGAATGAAAAAATGAATTTTCAGTTCACGCCAGAGCAGCTGCAAATTCAAGATGCTATTGAAAAACTGTGTAAACCATTCGATGCAGACTATTGGCTTAAAAAAGACCATTTGGGCGACTTTCCCTTTGATTTCCATCAAACACTAGCCGATGCTGGCTGGTTGGGAATAGCAATGCCCCAAGAATACGGTGGTGCAGGTCTAGGCATTACAGAAGCCGCCTTAATGATGCGCACTATCTCAGGAAGTGGCGCAGGCTTATCCGGGGCCTCTGCAGTGCACATGAATATTTTTGGTTTGCACCCAGTAGTCGTATTTGGTTCAGATGAACAAAAGCAACGCTGGTTACCGCCATTGATTGCAGGCAAAGATCGCGCCTGTTTTGGGGTGACAGAACCTAATGCTGGCCTCAATACCCTAAAGCTTTCGACTAAAGCTGAGAAACAGGGAGATCACTACCTTGTAAGCGGACAAAAGATTTGGATTTCGACCGCTCAGGTTGCTACAAAAATTTTACTGCTAGCACGTACTACGCCTGTTGAAGACGCGAGGGGCACTGAAGGTCTATCTCTGTTTTATACCGACCTCGATCGCTCCTGTATTGATGTGCGTGAAATTGAAAAAATGGGTCGAAAATGTGTCGACTCTAACGAAGTGTTTATTGATCAGCTAAAGATTCCAGTACAAGATTTAATTGGGGAAGAGGGTAAAGGCTTCTCTTATATTCTGCACGGCTTAAATCCCGAAAGAATTTTGATTGCGGCTGAAGCCATTGGTCTTGGCCAAGTAGCCTTAGCTCGTGGAGCTCTGTATGCAAAAGAACGGATTGTGTTTGATCGACCTATTGGTCAAAACCAAGGCATTCAACACCCACTAGCTAAATCTTGGATGGAATTAGAAGCTGCTGACCTCATGGTATTTAAGGCTGCGAGTTTATATGATGCAAAACTGTCTTGCGCCGCAGAAGCAAATGCTGCTAAGTACCTAGCAGCAGAAGCCTGTTTTCATGCTTGCGAGAATGCCATCATGACTCATGGTGGCATGGGTTATGCCAAGGAATACCATGTAGAGCGCTATCTTCGAGAGTCATGGATTCCACGTTTAGCCCCGGTTAGCCCACAACTCATTCTTTGTTTTATTGCCGAAAAGGTCTTAGGCCTGCCAAAATCTTATTGATATTTATTTAGAAAGCACATCGATGAGCAATACTAAATCCCGTTACTTCGTTAAGGCTGGAGAAGTTGAAGGCTATCACCCAGCAAACCATCATGGGACCGTTAATCGTCGACTCATCGGTAGTGAGACTGTTGGCGCAAAACAGCTAGAAGTACTTCATGGCACCATTGAAAAAGGTAAGGGCGCTCTACCCCATGCTCACCCTGGAATAGAACAGGTCTGCTATATGCTCGAAGGGCGCGCCAGAGCTGAAGTGAATGGCGAAGTCTGTGAAATGGGCCCAGGTGATGCCTGTTTTTTCCCTGCAGATGCAATGCATGTATTTACCGTCATCAGTGAAGAACCAGTGAAGGTCTTGGTCATCTACTCTCCACCTTATGAAGAGAACCCCAAAAGAGTTATCAGACCAACCTGAGGCAAATGCCACTCACAAGAGTGGCATTTTTCTATCTAGTTAATTGAACTGATAACTCATGCCCGCTTGGAAATTAAGGGGCGCCCCTGGAAAGATTCCATCTGGGCTACGGCTAGCGATATAACGCTTATCGAATAGATTATTCACCACGCTAAATACTTTCCACTCTTTATTGATAGCGTAGTTTGCACTCCAGTTAACCGTTGCGAAGGCAGGAATCTCACCCAGCGTTCCAATTGCATTTTGTGTAACTGTATTTGCTGCATCAGCGTATTGAGCAGAAATATAATTGACTGAGACTAAAGTATTGAAGCCATTTTTTTGATAATTGATACCTAAGTTAGAAGTGAGCTCGGGCGTGTAAGGAATTCGTTTGCCATCCCTTCCCATTGAGCTCGTACCAACAAACTTAGCAACTGGTATATAGGTTGCATTAGTGTTGAGACTCCAGCCTCGACCCAGCTCATAGCCTAAAGCCAATTCAAGACCTTGATGCAGACTCTTTCCGCCATTTGCTTTTGATATTCCTGAGGCAAGACTCTGATTGACGATCTGATTACTGAAATCCATACTGAAAACAGCAGAGTCATAAGAAAAAGCTCCCGAGCGGCCCCTCAGCCCAAGCTCCATATTCGTGGAACGCTCTGGAGTAAGCTGTTGATCTACTCCTTTATCATCAATTGCTGTAGCTAATTGAGCTGGAGCAAAGCCCTTATAAATGCTGCTATAAATCTGTGCCTCTGGAATGAGTTGCCAAGTGGCGCCAAGCTGGGGAACAGTTTCAATATTCTTGGCATTACCACTTTTACCTGAAATCACATTAGAACGATTTTGGTTATAGCTTTCAATTCGGACTCCAGGAATCAGGGCAAAGTTTTGAGTAATTGAGAATCGGTTTTGAGCGTACATTGCAACTGAGTTAGCCTTATTTTCCTCATGCAATGAAAGCCGTCCAGAATGTGCAAAGGTTTGTGAAGTCACAACTTGATTAGACTGTGACTCTGTATGCAGGCGAACACCAAACTCAGCCTCATTAGAGATACCTAGAGCTTCATAGGCATGTGAAACACGGGAATCTATCCCTAGCATTTGAAACTCTCGATTGCGACCTGCCAAACAATCTGCCCCAACATTACAGGGCTTAAAAACTGTTGCATCCTGGGTGCGATCTGCAATAGACTGCCTCCAGTAATCTCGCCCCAGCCTACTCCAATACACCAATGTATTGACCTTGGTATCAGAGTCAATCTCCAAGGAATGGTTAATGTCTACTGCATTTCTTTGCGTAATAAAGCGATCGTTAGGGGCTGGATTAATGCCCGAGTTCGCTACAAACTGATTTGGGCGTAGACCAACATAAGAGGTATTGATGTTGTTGTCGTAGTGGCTATATTTCAGACTTAACCACTGATTCTGAGCAACTTGCATACCTCCTTTGAGCAAGATGTCATACATCTTGAATCCATTATTTTGATAACCATTCGACTCAGCTTGGATGACATTAATCCCTCCAATCATCCCATTGGAATCAGATTTTCCGCCAGCCTCTATTTCTGCCAAATGGTATCCATAATTACCAAGCTTGCCGGTTAATTTAAAACCCGAAGCGGGAGTTTTACTCAGGTAATTGATCACACCACCGATGTTGGATGGGCCGTACTGAAGTCCAGAAGCACCCTTTAAGATCTCAATACTACTAATGCGTTCGACTGGAGGACTATAGTACGAAGCATTGGAAATAAATAAGCTGGGTTGAATGGGTGCCCCATCCTCTAAAAGCAGGACTTTAGAACTGCGACTGGGGTTCAGTCCGCGAATACCAATATTGGGAATAGATCCAAGACCGCCCTCGTCTCCGCGAACGTTTACACCTGGGACTGTTTTTAATACATCTTGAAGAGAAAGTGGCTGAAGTAATTCAATTTGCTTTTCAGTCACAACGTCAACCGTTCCGGGAATCTGACGAGAAGCGCCCTCCTCTTTTGCCACAATATCGATTCTAGGTAATTCAATATCCTTGGCTTTTGCTAAATTTGAAAGTGCACTTCCAAACACTAACGCGATAGATGAAAACCAAACAATCTTATTGCAGGCGCTTCCAATGACGTGATACTTCATATACAACCTCCAGTGATAACAACAAAAAATCGCTGGCTATTTGCATATGAAAATGCTCTTGCTGGCTACTAATTAACTTTTTATTTTGTGAGAATGAGCTTCCTCAATTTGGTGATACGTAATTGATATCGATGCCCATCATGCTCAATGAATATCAGTTCTTTTGGACCCAGTAAAGTTTTGCTGGAAATAATTTGAGGTAGATCTCGACAAGATGCGTTGGGCTTTAGCTCAGAATTAGCCATACTGTTATCCATTGAGATTAAGCCTCTAAGGTAAATTGCACTGGCAAACGGAAACAGTCAACTGCATTGCTATCAAATGAATCCGCAGAAGATGCAAACTTCCATTTTGCTAATGCATTCAATGCCGAATTATCTAAACTTGGATATCCAGAGCTCCTAAGAACATCGACTTTTTCTACCGTGCCCCTTGGGTTAACGCAGAGTTTCACTAGAACGACGCCCTCCTGCTTAAGACGCCTACTAATTAAAGGGTAAGTAGGTTTTGAACCATCAATTTTTTGTCGACCGATGGCGCCAGGTATTAGGGCATCTTGGGCAAGAGGAAGAGAGGCTTGCTTCCCAGGAGAATCTGATTGAATACTGGTAGATGATGTATTTGATGTGCTGGCTTGTAGTGTTATCGCGGATTTTCGCTGCAGCGATGAACCCTGATCTGAATCTCGTAAATCCATAATCATCAGTTCAGAGGGTAATTTCAAACCTCTCGAAGAATAAGGGATAAATGAGCCAACCAACAAAAGGGCATGAGCAATCAGGACAAATAAAATAAGATAAAAATTTCTGATTTGCAAGCCGCAATACACATTTCTTCCTTAAAAACCAATGGGCAGAACATCACAATATATTTACTGACGATTGTGTAAAACACATCTCAAATAAAAGTAGTACCGAATGATTTTAGGGATGAAGCTTGCTATTAACAACCCTGACGTAAATGAGGATAGATGCTGTAGGGATATTTTTACTAATGAGTATTGCCAGATATTGCTAGACGCCAGAGAGATGTGGTCTCTTGAGATCGGGCCTTATATAATGCATCCGTCTTATCAAACACCTTTTGATGTTGTGGCTTGGTATCCAATCGAGCAATCACCTTGAGTCCAGCAGCTTCAATCCAAGCAAGTAACTCTTCTCTGGTACGTAAGCCTAAGTGCTCGGCTAGATCTGAAAGAATTAACCAACCCTCACCTTTTGGGAGTAAGTGATCTTTCAATTGACTTAAGAAACCCTTGAGCATCTGACTATCTGGATCATAAACCGCATGCTCCAGAGATGAACTTGGTCTTGCTGGTAGCCAAGGTGGGTTACAGACAACCAAGGCCGCGTTTCCTTCAGGAAATAAATGCCTTTTTTGAATTTCAATCTGATTGTCCAGATTCAGGCGATCAATATTTTCCTGTGCACAAGCAATGGCGCGATCATCTTGATCAGTGCCAATGATCTTTTTGATTTCTCGCATTGCTAATACTATTGATAGGACGCCTGTACCCACACCGATATCAAAAGCAGTCGAATTTTCTTTGAGGGTGCTTGGAAGTGGTGCCTTGAGAACAAGCTCAATATATTCCCCGCGAATTGGTGAAAAAACGCCATAGTGTGGATGAATGCGAATCTCTTCATCATCTCTTGCCAAAATCGGCACGCCCTTCTTCCGCCACTCATGCGCACTAATAACACCGAGCAATTCTCGTAAGGAGATGACATACGACTCATTCTGACCTCCATATGCCTCAAGACAAGCTTGCGCCACATCTGGAGCACGCCTTAAGGAAATGGTGTGATCTGCATTCACTTGAATGAGCAACATTCCTAAAATACGAGCACGCTGTGATTGAGAGAGACGATGCAAATTGAAAGTATCTAGAGAACTTTTTGTTTTGTCTTTTTCGATACGATCCACCCGTTTAGATTTTTTGGATGGCTTACCTACTCTTCTGACTAAAGCTTGCAGTAACTGGCGTGCATTCTGAAAGTCGCCTCTATAGAGAATTGCAGTACCTTCGCATGCCATACGGTAAGCAATATCTGCCGTTAGCGTATCGTCGCCAATCTGAATTTTTTTATGCGGAGCAATACCATTTTCGGAATGCCATTTAGCAGCGCAAGATTGACCCGCCTCGTCCCAATGGATCATCACGAATGAATCATTCAAGAGGTCACAAAGCGATTGTTTTGGTAATCGTCGATGGCCTGCTCAATCTCAGAGCGTGTATTCATTACAAAGGGGCCGTATTGAACAATCGGCTCATGCAAAGGTAGTGCTGCAAGCACAATAAACTGGGCGCCTTCAGCACCGGCTTTCGCCTTGAGTAAATCACCATCACCTAATACGATCGCAGCCTGCTTGGGCGCAGCCTTCATGGGACCACCAAGCTCAAGGTTGCCCTCATAGATATACACAAATGCGTTGAGTTCCTTGGCAACGCGATGCTCAAACTCTGCATTAGGAGGCAAATGTACATCTAGAAATAAAGGCGTAGTAGTAATCCCCTGAATAGGCCCTTGAATACTTGCAACCCCGTCCTCATAAGAGCCTGCAATCACCTTCACAGATCCACCATTCAGCAACGATGTCCTTGGAATATCTTCCACTTGAATGTCTTGATAGCCAGCTGGCTTCATTTTTTCTTTAGCGGGTAAATTAATCCATAGCTGAAAGCCTCGCATTGCGCCGCTTACTTGCTGTGGCATTTCTGAGTGGATGATTCCGCGTCCTGCCGTCATCCACTGCACTCCGCCTGTTTTGAGATGCCCTTGATTGCCCAAGTGATCCTCGTGCAACATGTGCCCTTCAAGCATATAAGTCACCGTCTCAAAACCACGATGAGGATGCGCTGGAAATCCTGCCACATAATCATTTGGATCATTCGATGAAAACTCATCCAGCATCAAGAAGGGATCAAGCCTGACTTGCTGTTGACCCCCCAAGCTGCGCCGCAACTTCACGCCTGCGCCATCAGTAGTAGCGATGCCTGGAATAATCGTTTGGATATTGCGGATCATTGAAGAATTGTTATCTTCGCTTCAGGCTGGTGGATGATCTTCAGGATTCACATCCAAAGCAATCAAAAAGCGTGACACCATGTTGTAAGCAGCAATCACTGTTACTAATTCGACTGTATCAGTGCTACCCAGCTCTTTTTGCAAACGCTTCATCAATTCAGAATCTACTTTGATATTACGAGTCATTTGGAAAGTCAGGTCTGCAGCATCATTCTCCACCTGGGAGAACAGATTTCTAGGGAAGCTAGACTGACCAATTAAACGCAAAGCCTGAACTTGTTCTTCTGTACCACCGGCTTTCTTAAAAGGGGGTGCATGATGAAAGAACTCATATTCAGCGCCGTTCAATACCGCAACACCACACATCGCCAACTCACGCAACTTGGGATCTAGTGAAAGATTGTTCCGAATCTCGCCGATGAAATGATTCCAACCCTCGGCAACCGGCACGCTATGCAATAGCATACGATCCAAATTAATAAACTGACCGCCACGACGCTGACGAATGGCGGCAACTAGCTCAGCTGGTTCAGCCAAGTCCATGGGCTGATAGGGAATTAAACGTTCTGACATAAATACTTTCTATTGAGTAGTTTCTTTAATATTGTTTTCAATCACGAACTTACCCCAGATACCAATTTGCTTGCCAATAAATTCGCGCGCAGTTTCAGGAGTGCCGCCAATGATTTCAATGCCTTGAGATTTAAATTTCTCAGCTACAACTGGGGTCTTTAAGGCTTTATTCAAAGCCTTATTCATCGCATCCACAATGGCTGGTGGTGTTTTGCCTGGCGCCAATATTGCCCACCATGCTGGCGCACTAAAGCCAGGGAAACCACTCTCAGCAATGGTTGGAACATTTGGCAAGGCTGGAGATCTCTTTGCAGTAGTAATCACCAAAGGAATGACGCCGCCACTTTCAATGTGCGGCTTTACCAAGAACTCTGAACCAATTGCTAGCTCAACTTGACCACCCAAAACGTCTTGCATTAAAGGACCACCGCCACGATAAGGAATGTGGTTCCAATCAAAGCCTGCCTGCTTTGCCAAACGCGCCATCGCTAAGTGCCCTAAGCTACCTATACCAATAGAACCGTAGCTAAATTTCTTACCTGCTTTAGATTGCTCAACAATTTGTTTAAAACTGGTAATGCCGGAGTTTTTGCTAGCAACCAGCACCATTGGCGAAGTACCTACCAAAATGATCGGCGCAATATCTTTAATCGTGTCGTAGGGGAGCTTATCTTTGAGACTCGGGTTCACGCCATGGGTATCAAAAACTGCTGCGAAGGTGTAGCCATCAGGATCAGAGCGTGTCATGGCAGATGTACCAATCACGCCTGAAGCACCGCCGATGTTTTCAACGATCACATTTTGTTTTAGTTCGGCCTGTAGTGCAGGAGCCAAAATTCGGGCTACCTGGTCTACAGATCCACCAGGAGGAAAAACAGCAATCAAGCGAATAGGTTTCTGGGTTGGCCAAGCACCGGTGCCCGCAGTTTGTGCCAAGGCATGGTTACTGGCCCCGAGAGCTAATAAAGCCAGGAACAGGACTCTTTTAGCCTTTTTTGCCATATCTAGCATGGATTCGTCTCCTTTGAATAAGACCTCAAGATTACCACCCTCAAGCCCTATTTGCTCGATAATGCTGGGGTAGCTTGAAGAGAAAAAACATGAAGTCGATTTTGAACATTGCCGCCTATTTATTTGTCAGCCTAGATGAGCTGCCAGAACTGCGCGCCAAAATGCTCGATGAATGCAACGCCAGAGAACTCAAGGGCACCATTCTGCTCACTGGCGAAGGCATCAATTTATTTCTCGCAGGTAAAACAGATGCCTTACGTGGATTTTTAGATTGGCTACGTACCGACTCTCGCTTTGCACCTTTGCAGGCAAAAGAAAGTTGGTCGGATGAGCAGCCGTTTAAAAAAATGCTCATCAAACTCAAGAATGAAATTATTCGCATGAATCATCCAAGCATTCAGCCAGAGAAAGGTCGAGCGAATTTTATTTCCCCAAAAAAATTACAAGAGTGGTTAGATCGAGGCACAGATGATTTAGGCCGCCCTGTAGTGATGGTCGATACGCGCAATGCATTTGAAGTGGACTACGGCACTTTTGAAAATGCCCTGCACTTTAATATTGAGAAGTTCACCGAATTTCCTGCGGCCATCTCTGCGCATAAGGAAGAGTTGGCCGATAAAACCCTAGTCAGTTTTTGCACTGGCGGAATACGTTGCGAAAAATCAGGACTCTACATGCGAGAAATCGGCATGGAGCATAGCTACCAACTGGAAGGTGGAATCCTCAAGTACTTCGAAGAGGTTGGTTCTGCCCACTATCAGGGCACCTGCTTTGTGTTTGATGAGCGTGAAGCGCTAGAACCCAATCTAGACACTATACCCTTAGAACAATCGATTCGGAAAAAGCTCAAAACTGGCTGACTTGATAGCCAGTTTTGAACATCGATAGTAAAATGATCTACCTGCATTACCTTAATAAGTAACAATCATTCGGACTTGAGACATGTCTAAATCTATTTATCGGCAAACGCCGATTTTTTTATCTTTTCTGTTTGCTTTGATCGGACTCACAACGAGTCTTAGCATTCAAGCGCAGACACCCGCTTATCCGACTAAGCCGATCAAGTTGATTGCACCAGTTGCTGCCGGTGGTGGGCTCGATAACATTGCTCGGGCTGTTGCAGAAAAATTGTCTCGCTCGATTGGTCAAACTATTGTGGTTGAAAATATGGGTGGTGGTGGTGGCACCATTGCTTCTCAAGCAATCGCCAAGGCGCCTGCTGATGGCTACACTCTGATGATTGCCTATGTGGGGACTCATGGCACCAACCCAGCAGTTCGTCGTCTGCCTTATGACGCCATTAAAGACTTCACCCCGATCGGCATGATTGGCGCAACACCAAACGTACTAGTGATTAACTCTGATTTACCGATTAAAAACTTTAAAGAGTTTGTTGATTACGCTAAAAAGAACCCTGCCAAGTTAAGCTATGGTTCTGCTGGTCCAGGAACGTTAACTCACCTCGGAATGGAGCAACTGAAATTAGCAGCTGGGATCTTTATGGTTCACATTCCTTATCGCGGGGTTGGTCCTGCTTACACCGACTTGTTAGCAGGCCAGACACAAGCCATGCTCCCCACCCTGTTTGCTGCTTTACCTTATATCAACACAAATCGTGTTCGTGGACTGGCGGTAACAGGCGCCAAACGCAGCTCCGCTGCCCCCACCATTCCGACTTTTAAAGAGCTAGGTTTCAGCGGTTTTGATGGCCAACAATGGTATGGACTAGTAGGGCCCGCGAATTTGCCACCTGCGATCGTCACCAAGCTCAATAATGAACTTAACAAAGTTCTCGCCCTGCCTGACTTCTCAGAAAAAATGACGAGCGAGGCGATGACTTTGATGCCAATGACACCGCCCCAGTTTACAAATTACATCAAAGAAGATATTGCACGCTGGGCTAAGGTTGCAAAAGATCGTCATATTGAACTCGAATAAAAAATAACCCATTAAGAATAGGAAATCATATGTCTCACGCTATTGCTGCAGCAGCCGATTTAAATGCACCACCCGTTACCAAAATATTGGCAGAGTTTGTTACCTCCCATCCCAGCCAAGGCTGGACACCAGAGGTAGATCACGAAGCTCACCGGACTTTTCTCAACTGGCTAGGTTGTGCTATTGGCGCTGCCAATCATGAAAGTGTTGAATCGTCTTTAGCCGCTATTCGCGAATTCCAGCCAGCACCGCAAGCCAGCATCTTAGGTCGTAAAGATAAAGTTGATATGGGTGGCGCTGCCTTAATCAACGGCATCAGCTCACATACTTTTGATTTTGATGACACTCACCTCAAAACCGTGATCCATCCTGCAGGTCCAGTAGCTTCTGCAATTTTGGCATTAGGCGAACACATCAATGCCAGTGGTCGCCAAATTATTGACTCTTTAGTTTTAGGTATCGATGTTGCTTGCCGCGTTGGTAATGCGATGTATCCAGATCACTACCACCGTGGTTGGCATATCACTGGCTCAACCGGTATGCTCGGATCTGCTGCAGCTTGCTCACGCTTAATGGGTCTTGATCTACAGAAAACTACCATGGCACTGGGTATTGCCGCATCACAACCAGTTGGAATGCGTGAGCAATTTGGCACAATGACAAAGCCATTTCATCCAGGTGGTGCAGCACGCGCAGGGCAACTCTCTGCATTACTTGCTAAGCATGGGTTCACTTCGAGCCCGAAAGCATTAGAAGCGGGTCGCGGCTATATGCAAACTGTTTCTACGAAATGTGACTGGTCAGAAATTGATCGCGCCCTCGGAAAATCATTTGAGATTTCTTTAAATACTTACAAGCCCTTTGCTTGTGGCATTGTGATTCACCCTGCGATTGATGCTTGCGCACAATTACGCGCCCAAGGCGTTAAGGCAGAGGAAGTGGAGCGTATTGAATTACGTGTGCACCCTCTGGTCTTGGAGCTCACTGGCAAGAAGACTCCGAAAGATGGTCTCGAAGGGAAATTTAGCGTGTACCACGGCTGCGCTGTTGGCTTAATTTTTGGTCAAGCGGGTGAAGGTGAGTATGCTGATGACATCGTCAATCGCGCAGATGTCGTGGCCTTGCGCGCCAAAGTAAATGCTACTACCGACACTTCTATTGACGAAGCTTCAGTTGATGTCAAAGCGTTCTTAAAAGACGGTAAAGAAGTACATGTATTTGTGAAGAATGCTATTGGCTCTGTCGAAAATCCAATGAGTGATGCTAATTTAGAACAGAAATTCACAAATTTGGCTGAACCCATCATCGGTAAAGAAAAAACCCGTCAACTCATTTCAGCATTATGGAAACTTGGCAATGCATCAGATCTCAAGCAAATCCTGAGCCTTTGCACACCTGACTAAATTTAAAGAAAGTATCGAGTTATGGCCTCATTACCAAACATCGTCATCCTTGGCGACTACGAACGCGCTTTGGCTCGCTTTTCTGACTGGGGGAAGTTAGAGCAGCAAGCAAGCCTTACCTTTCATCATGAGCCCCTGCGTGATGAGGCGCTCTATGAAGCCGTTAAAGATGCTGATGCGATTGCAATCGTGCGGGATCGCTCCCCATTTAATGAAGCCATGATTGCGCGCTTGCCTAAGCTGAAATTTCTCATGTTTACTGGTGAACGTAATGGCACCTTGGATGCTTCAGCATTAATCGCACGCAATATTCCGATAGCCTGCTCGCCCGGCGGCCCATCCAAAGAAACTACTGCGGAACTCACATGGGCACTCATTCTTGGGGCTTCAAAGCGCCTGATTGAGGAAAACAAACTGATTGCCTCTGGTGGTTGGCGTGATCAACTATCGGTTCTTCCCATGCTCTCAGGTGAGCGCTTAGGCATCATGGGTCTTGGTGCCATTGGTAGTCGCGTTGCACGCGTAGGCGCCGCCTTTGGTATGGAAGTCGTTGCGTGGAGCCCGCGCATGACTCCTGAACGAGCTGCTGTAGAAAATGCAAAAGCAGTGAGCCTAGAAGAATTACTTTCCACATCGAAGATTGTGTCAATGCACCTAGTAGCTGGTCCTGGAACCAAGGGGCTGATTAGTGCAGATCAATTGGCTTTAATGCGCCCTGACTCTATCCTGGTAAATACTTCACGCTCTGCGCTCATCAATATGAACGATCTGCAAAAAGCATTGGCAGCTGGCAGGCCAGGGCAGGCAGCTGTCGATGTCTTTGACATTGAGCCCCTCCCAGAAAAAGATCCTTTACGTAATACCCCCAATCTTTTAGTAACTCCCCATTTAGGATTTATTGCAGAGCCAATTTTTGCTAGCTTCTCAAAAGGCATTACTGAAACTCTAGATGCCTGGTTGAACAACAAACCCATACCTCATCCTTTTAAGCTACAGTAATTTTGAAAACACTCACACCTCTCGAGCTATTTATTAGCTTTAGCAAAATCGGGATGTCTGGGTTTGGTGGGGTCTTACCTTGGGCCAGAAGAACCTTGGTTGAGCGCGATAAGATTTTGACCTCTGAGGAATTTAGCGCCATTCTGGGCATCTGCCAAATTGTTCCTGGGCCTAACATTGTCAACCTCGCAGTGTGTATTGGCTCTCGTTTTGGCGGCGCCAGAGGCGCTATTGCCGCCGTATTGGGTTTAACTCTAGGGCCCATCTCGATCGTCATGGTGTTAGCCCTTTTGTATGAACACTATCGATATCTTGACTCCGTCCAAGGTGTACTTCGAGGAATATCGGCCGTGGGTGTTGGCTTGATTGCGTCTACAGGCTTCAAAATGCTCAAGGATGAGTTTCGATATCCAGCGATGTTGATTGTGGTCATTGTCACCATACTTGCCGCTAGCTATTTCCATCTTGGCTTAGGTTGGGTGGTACTCATCTCCTCGCCATTAGCATTGGTCTTAGCCTGGAAAAAGGCCCATACAGAATGAGTATTCTCATCAGTCTTTTTCTAAAACTGTCTGCATTCTCTTTGATTGCATTTGGTGGGGTGAACGCCCTGCTTCCGGTGCTATTTAACTTGGCTGTAAACCAAGAGCATTGGGTTGATGTGCAAACTTTCTCAGACTATTTTGCAATCGCCCAAGCAGCACCCGGCCCCAATTTTATGACCGTCACTCTATTGGGTTGGCATATCTATGGTGTCATTGGTGCACTCGTTGCCACCTTTGCTATTGCATGGCCATCTTCTATTTTGATCTTCTACTTACAGCGGCTCATTATGGGCATCAAAGATCCTCTGAAAAAGAAATCGATTCAATATGCTGCGGCAGCGCTAGCCATTGGCTTGGTACTTTCTTCAGCCTGGCAAATTTCTTTACAAATCAATCAAAGTGTTGCGGCTTATATATTGACGATGACTACGATTGCGATTACCTTCTTTACACGTTGGCACCCTCTGTACCTGATAGTCATCGGAGCCGCACTAGGTTTATCAGGTGCCGTCTAATAAGGATCAAAATGAAACTGACCCATTTTCTTCTAAGCGTAATTGGCTTAACTAGTCTCTTGAATACTGGCATGACACAGGCACAATCTAGCTACCCTAATAAGCTGATTAATTTTGTAGTGCCTTACGGTGCTGGTGGTGGTGCAGATTCTCGTGGCCGTCAGATTGCACAAAAGATGAGTGTCATTCTGAAGCAGCCGATCGTTGTTGATAACAAGCCCGGTGCCGGCGGTAATATTGGCACTGAATTTATTTCTCGTGCCGCTCCAGATGGTTACACCATTGGTATGGGCAACTTTGCACCTATGGCAGTAAACAAAACATTGTTTGGTAATTTACGCTACGACCCTGAAACTGATATCACCCCAATTGTGTTGGTTGAAAAAGGTCCTTTGGTATTAGTAGTCAATCCAAGCTCATCTTATAAAACCATCCAAGATATTGTGGCTGCAGCCAAAGCGAAGCCAGGTGAACTCACATTCTCATCCGGTGGTATTGGTGGTAGTCACCAGCTTTCTGCAGAACTCTTTGAGCAAAATGCCGGTATCGATATGATTCACGTGCCATACAAAAGCGGCTCTGCTGGTCTCACCGATCTGATGGCAGGTAATGTCACGATGATGTTTGATCAAATGTATTCGGCTATGCCAAGCATCAAAGCAGATAAGCTCCGTCCAATTGCCATTACCAGTAAGAAGCGTTCTCCGCTCCTACCCAATGTGCCAAGCTTTGCTGAGAATGGCTACCCCAAGGTTGAGGTGCTGAATTGGCAGGGATTAATTGCCCCTAAAGGCACACCGAAGGCCATCATTGACAAACTCAACGCCGCAGCCAATGAAGCCTTAAAAGATCCTCAATTACGAGAGCTCATGCTTTCACAAGGAAATGAAATCGGTGGCGGCAGTCCTGCAGACTTTGCAGCGCTGATTAAATCAGAATCCATCAAGTGGAGTGCCGTCGTCAAGACGGCTAATATCAAGCCAGAGTAATTTACTCTAGACTCACTTGAGGGCTTGGTAAGTCAAGATACCCAAGAAGGTTAGTACCAATGAGCCAATCAGATGCAGTAGTGCTGTGCCCAGCGCCCAAGTAAATTCTCCGCGCTGAATAAAACTCACTACTTCCGCGGAGAAACTAGAGAAAGTAGTGAGACCCCCAAGGAAACCTGTAATCACAAAAAGTTTCCATTCCGGTGAGAGTTGTGGATTGCTACCAAAGAACGCTACTGCTAAACCAACGAGGTAGCCACCGACCATATTCGAGATCAAGGTACCTAAGGGTATGACTGAGGCTGCACTCACGGTCAAAATATTAAAGCCTGCCCGCAACAAAGCACCAAGACCAGCGCCAAAGAAAATTGCAAGAATAGAGAGCCACATAATTTTTCTTTATTGAACAGAAAAGCTGAGCATACTGATCGAACGCATTTCGATACCATCAACAAATACTTTGGCATGCTCACCGTCTTGTTGTAATGCTAGGGTATATAAAGCAGGCCAGTAGTGCTCTGCAGTCGGAATTGATAGATGGGCAGCCTCACCATACTTTTCCCAATCGATCAGAGGTTCATGGCGATTGGCAAGAATCTCGGTAGCAAAGAATTCACTAAATTCTTTCGCCCACGGGTAAGGTTGCGCATTCTCTTGCCAATGAATCGTGCGCAAGTTGTGCACCACATTCCCGCTAGACAGAATCAGAATATTTTCATCACGCAAAGGTCTTAACTGCTTTGCTAATTCATAATGCTCGCGCGCTGACATAGACCCATCTAAACTCAATTGCACCACTGGCACATCTGCATTGGGATAGAGGTACTTCAAAACAGACCAGGCGCCATGATCAATGCCCCATTCATTCTCTTCAAGTACTACGGGTATATTGAATAGCTCTTGAACGCGATCCGCGAGAGCAGGACTGCCCACTGCTGGATATTCAATTTCAAAGAGTGCTTGCGGAAATCCGCCGAAGTCATGAATGGTTTTAGGTTTTGCCATTGCGGTAACCCAAGTACCTCGAGTGACCCAATGCGCCGAAATCACCAAAATGGCGTCAGGACGTTTGAGTGATTTTCCTAGAGCAGCCCAAGCCGCAGTAAAACGATTGGGCTCTATAGCGTACATCGGACTGCCATGGCCAGCAAATACAGCAGGTTGGCGATGGCTAGTCATGAAGACTAATTAACCGAATACGTAACCAGTATGAGCAGCTACCAATGCAAACAAAATCGCCAAGCTAGTTGCAGCAGCCAACATCACGATCAAAGTAATGATCTTTTTGTTAACTTCTTCTTTAGATTCGTTGTGCCATTCGTTCATGCTAAATCCTCTGTATGCGCATTAATAATGAGTGCAATTATCCACTATCGACCGCGGCCGGCCTTGCGCATCATCCCTTTTCCGCCGCCAAAGCCTGCCTGAGGCCTACCAGCAGGTCCAGATGGGCCTTTTGGTGCTGGTGGACGGGCTGGGGGTTTAGCCACTACAGGTTTAGCTGGGTTTTTTGGGTCGGGTTTTTTATCGTCAGTCACTTTGAGCTCCTATGGATATCATATTGCCATGATTACTGACTATTCTATCCAAGCCGTCGCCATTAATGCGATTCCCCTCATTTTTGCTATCACCATCCATGAGGCAGCCCATGGGTATGCAGCCCGTAAATTTGGCGATAACACCGCCTATATGCTTGGCCGAGTGAGCCTCAATCCCGCCAAACATATAGATCCCGTTGGCACGATCTTGATTCCCTTGGTCCTTATTTTGACTGGATCGCCCTTCTTGGTTGGCTACGCCAAACCCGTGCCTGTGAATTTTGGACGCTTGCGAAACCCTAGAATGGACTCTATTTGGGTTGCCTTAGCGGGACCTGGCTCAAACTTTTTTCAAGCCCTGATTTGGGCGATCTTGCTTATCCTATTGTTAGGTTTTGGCATGAATGAGAAATTCTTTATCTCAATGGCTCAAGCCGGTATTACCTGGAATTTGGGTCTCCTGGTATTCAATCTTTTTCCTTTGCCACCCTTAGATGGTGGACGTATTCTTTCCAGTCTGCTCCCCGCCCGTCAATCGATTGCTTTAGGCAGACTAGAGCCTTGGGGATTTTTTATCGTTCTCGGGCTGGTCTTTACTGGAATCATCGGTAGCCTCTGGATGGAACCCTTGATGGCTTTTTTCAAATGGATCGTTTACCTGCTGACGATCCCGCTCCAAATGATCTTTTCATAGGACGGTCAAACAAAAGTCATCATTCTGGAGTATGCTAATTTCACAGTAGGCGGTCTCCATTAACGAATATATCTCAAGAGGTTCCCATGAAGCTACAGAAAATTATTTTAGCGAGCACGGCAGTAGTCTTGGCAATTGGTGCCGGCGCTGCGATTGCACAATTTCAAAAACCAGAAGATGCCATTAAGTATCGCCAAAGCACCTTCACTGTTATAGGCAACTCTTTTGGAAAAATCGGCGCTGTCGTTAAAGGTGAAGCTCCCTATAACAAAGATGAAGTCGCTAAAAATGCTGCGATCGTTGCTATGCTTTCTACCTTACCTTGGCAAGCATTTGGCCCAGGTACTGAGGGTGGTAAAGCGCAGTCTGATATTTGGTCTGATAACGCCAAGTTCAAAGCTGCTTCTGAAAAAATGCAACTAGCAGCAGTCGATCTCAATAAGGCTGCTCAGTCTGGTGATTTAGAGAGTATCAAAAAAGCATTTGGCGCCGCTGGTCAAACCTGTAAAGGTTGTCACGACGATTTCAGAAAAAAATAATCTGCTTATTTAGTAATGAAATAAGCTACCGCAAGGGCTATAGCACTAACAAGCACCAAGGCTAGAGTACGTTGCAAGCCTCCATCTTTGGAGGGTTGACCCAAGTCAGAAAGCATATATTTTGCTTCCTCGCTTGGGTCGATTTCTTTATCGCCGCTCAGCATAGGTTTAATTAAGTCTTCATTTTTGTATTTCCTGTAAAACCAAATGGCAGCGATATGAATCGTAATCAAGGTATAGATCACGACTTGATTGCCTTCGTGAATTTGAGATAAAAAAGAAACTACTGCATTGGGCACATATTTAGACAAGGGTCCTTGAAAGGCGATCTCATCATCAACAAATAAACCCGTTAATACTTGAACACTTAAAACCAAGAGCAACGCAAAAACGGAGAGAGCGCCTACAGGGTTATGCCCCAAAACGCGGAGAGACTTTCCTTGTAGGTAGTCGAAAATAGCAGCACGCTTAGGAAAGAAGTTGGCAAAGCGGGCATGTCTAGATCCCACAAAGCCCCAGATGACTCTAAAAATCAATAAACTCAAAACGCTGTAACCAAAATAAGCATGCCATTCAATAGCGTTACCACCGAGGTTAACGCTAATCAGACTGCCGGCAATGCAAAGCACTAGCAGCCAGTGAAATAAGCGGATTGGTAAATCCCAAACACGAATTGATTTCTTCATAGCATGAAGAATAAAGCAGAAACTCCCTTAAACTCATTAAAAATGAACCCAAGTAAAGCCTTTAGAACCCTGCTGCTCTACCGTATTGGCGCAACACTCAGTTACCAAATTACGATGGTGGCGGTGGGTTGGCATATTTATGAGATTACCAATAGCGTAGTTTCCTTAGGTCTCATTGGCTTAGCTGAATTGGTACCGTACTTTCTGCTGGCACTCTATGCGGGCCATGCGGTAGATCACTACTCTCGCAAACTCATCGCAGCGATTGCCTGTCTCATTCATATTGGGGTCGCTTTATTTCTGACGGCGATTGCGCTTGGCTGGGTGGCACCACCCGTTCCTTTAATTTACACCGCGATTGCCTTGATTGGTGCAGGCCGCGCCTTGTTAAGACCCGCCTATACCGCTATCTTTGGACAAATTATTCCTAGAGAGCATTTACCACGCTATACCGCCTACGCATCTTCTGCATTTCAAATTTGCGTAGTCGCTGGTCCTGGCTTAGGCGGTCTGATGATTGGGTTTGCAGGACTAGAGTGGACCTATCTTCTCGCTGGGCTTTGTGGGGCTATTGGTTTGTATGGCATCACCTACATACATGCACCACAAGAAAAAATGAGCCAGCTCTCAGGACATTTCTTTAAAAGCTTCTTAGAGGGGTTTGATTATGTTCGTAAGCATGAACTCATCTTGAGCATCATGGCATTGGATATGTTTGCCGTATTGTTTGGTGGTGCTGTTTCAATCCTGCCAGCTTTTGTAAAAGAGGTTTTGGATGCGGGACCAGAAGCTTTAGGCATTCTGCGCGCTGCGCCAGCAGCGGGCGCAGTCATTACTGGCATCTACTTGGCTAAGCGGCCATTACTAACAGATTCAGGCAAGCACTTGTTGCTCTCAGTAGGAGGCTTTGGTTTAGCCATTATTGCTTTTGGTCTTTCCAGTGATCTATGGGTTTGTGCCGTCTTCTTATTTATTTCGGGCTGCTGTGATTCAGTCTCGGTCGTGATTCGCGGCAGCATTATGCAACTCACTACTCCGGATCACATGCGCGGTCGAATCAGCGCCATTAATGGGATCTTTATTGGGTCCTCAAATGAATTAGGCGCGCTAGAGTCAGGCATCGCAGCGAGCATGATGGGCTTGGTACCATCGGTTGTATTTGGGGGGGTTGCGACCATTGCAATCGTACTGATTACCTATCGACTCGCACCACACCTCAGTAAACTCCATCTCAAAGATATTTCCTAAAGATGGAGTTTGGTTTAGCTAGGCTTATTTGATTTCTGGTAAATCTTTTTGAATAATCTTCAGGCCTTCACGCAAGGCATCTTGATATCGCTCACGTTCGGCTTTAATAGATTCAGCAGTCCATGAATAAAAACCTTCACCCGTCTTCATGCCAAACTTTCCACTCTCCACCCGCTCGCTTAAGCACTTAGCAATCGTAGTTGAATTATTTAGCGTGGGATAAATCGTCGCTCCACCAGCAGCATGAATCTCTAGACCCGCATGGTCTCTTTGCATTGCCGGTCCAGCGGCAATATAACGGAAGCCAAATCCATAGCGTACTGCCTTATCAATATCTTCTGGAGTGCAAATACCAGCATCGACCATCGAAAATGCCTCACGCGATAAAGCATGTTGCAAACGATTTGCTAAGAAGCCAGGCAAATCTTTTTTGACCGTTACAGGCACCATGCCACATGCAGTCATCAAACGAGTCAGGCTATCGCCAACTAGGGGTGAAGTTTTTGCACCGTAGATCACTTCCACGCAAGGAATCAAATGGGCCGGCATAAAAAAATGTAAACCAATCATGCGCGCAGCTGTTTTTAATCCGCTAGCGATTTCGCTAATTGGAAAACTCGTACTATTGCTAGCCAATACTGCTTCTGGCTTTGCGTACTTCTCTAGCTTGGCAAATAATTCACGCTTAATATCTAGACGCTCCGGAACACACTCAATTACCAGGTCAATCTCTGCCCAATCGACCTCTTCCAGAGATCCAGCAACAGACAACAAGTGAATACGATTTTCATAACCCAAATCGGTCATGGTGTTCACAAAGTAATCTGGTAACAGGGCACGACGCTCTGTGGTCGGCTCGACTACTTGCACAGCACAACCACCACGCGCGCAGACTGCGGCGACATCGGCCCCCATCGTTCCGCCGCCGACGACAACTACTTTGGTTTCAGCTGGGGTAAACAACATGACATATTCTCCTAGAGGGGAGGACTTTTCTGCAAAAATCCTCATACAATGGAATCATTATTCCAATAAAAAATAGAGACAGACATGATCCCCGTCAATTCGGTGCTGCAGGTCGGCCATTTTCCTGAGATTATGCAGGCGGAAATCGATCGCCGCTTTACGCCAACCCGACACCCCGACATTAATGCGGCACCCCCCGCTGGAAACTTCGAGGCTATCTTGATTCGGTCCAATACCAAATTACCTGAAGCCCTGGTCAAACAAATTCCCAGTATTAGACTGGTATCCACCTGCGGCGTGGGTTACGACAATCTCCCCCTAGGCTACCTTCAGGCACAGGGAATCAAGGCCACCAATACCCCTGGCGTTCTGAATGATGCCGTTTGTGAGTTGGCGATTGGCATGATGCTCAGCCTCATGCGGCGCCTTCCTGAATCTCAAGAGTATGTCAAAAGCAATGCTTGGGCTAAAGCCCCGTTTCGCTTAACCACCACCTTGGCAGGCAAACGGGTTGGGATCGCTGGTATGGGTCGCATCGGCCAAGACCTAGCCAAACGTTTAGAGCCATTTAAGGTCGAGATTGCGTATTCTGGGCCAAATCCAAAGCAGGTTCCTTATACCTATTTCAAAGAGATCACAGATTTAGCTAGGGCTTGTGATGTTCTGTTTTTGGCCTGCCCAGCAACACCTGATACGGATAACTTGGTTGACACTGCCGTTTTAGAAGCACTTGGACCCTCGTCATACTTAATCAATATCGCTCGCGGAAGCGTGGTTAACGAAGCCGCTCTTTTATATGCACTGCAGCATAAACAAATTGCTGGCGCCGCCCTGGACGTGTTTAATAATGAGCCCTGCCCTAATCCTGCCTTTCTGGATCTGGATAATGTTCTACTGACACCCCATATCGGTAGCGCTACCTTGGAAACACGAGTAGCTATGACGAACTTAGCAGTAGATAATTTAGAAGCTTTCTTTACACAACAACCACTTCTTTCAGAAGTTCATTATTAATTGGAGTCAGCATGACCATTTCTTTACATCCCTCTACTTTGCCAGCGGTGTTATCACCAGTTTTGACGCCATTCAAAGCAGACGGTAGTCCAGATGCCCAGAAATTACTAAAGCAATGTCAATGGTTAGAAACCAATGGCGTAGGTCAAGCCATCTTTGGTACAAACTCAGAAGCAAATTCTATGTCTGCTACGCAAAAGATGAATACGCTCACTGCGCTGATTGAAGGTGGTTTAAATCCAAAGCATATGATGCCCGGTACTGGTTCTACCTCGATCGAGAGTACTTATCGGATGACTGCTCATGCATTGAGCTATCAATGTGCAGGCGTATTAATGTTGCCACCCTTCTATTACAAAGACATTAATGATGATGGTCTGTTTGCTTATTTCTCTGAAGTGATTCAGAAGGTAGGCAGCTCAGGATTACAGATTTATATCTATAACATTCCGCCAGTGACTAAAATCAACTTAAGCTTGTCACTACTCGAGCGCTTGACAAAAGAATATCCAAAGACAGTCGTTGGGATGAAAGATAGCTCGGGCGATTGGGAATATACAGAGTCCGTGATTAAGCTCTTGGCGCCACATGGCTTCCGCGTCTACGCTGGTAGTGAAGTATTCTTGATGCGCACGCTGCGCGCCGGTGGCGTTGGCTGCATCTCTGCTACTGCAAACGTTAATCCACAAGCGATTGCTGACCTTGCGACACATTGGAGAGAATCTAATGCAGATGAACGTCAAGCAGCCTTAGATAAAGTGCGTAGCGTCTTTGCAAAATATCAAATGATTGCCGGTATGAAAACAGCAGTAGCACACTACAGCAATGATCCAGAATGGTTGCGTGTACGCCCACCACTAATGCAATTGAGTGCGGAACAGCAAGCTCAGCTGCTCAGTGAGTTAAAGCAAATTAACTTCAGCATGCCAGGTCTTTAATCAATACCTCTTCATAAGATCAATAGGAGACACCAATGAAATTACTAAAGCTCATTGCCTTATCGCTCAGTTTTATATGGGCTAGCGCATATGCACAAAACATCTCGATTGCAACCGGTGGTACTGGTGGCGTTTACTACCCAATGGGTGGCGGCCTTGCTGCCATGCTCTCAAGTAAAGTACCGGGTATGTCAGTTACGGCGGAAGTCACTGGTGGCTCTGTGGATAACTTAAAACTGGTTGGCACTGGCAAGCCTTACGTTGCCTTCTCTATGGCTGATGCCGCCAAAGATGCATCAGTGGGTGACGATAAATTTAAAGACAAGCCAGTCGATTTACGGACCTTGCTCATACTGTATCCAAACCTCATGCACGTCGCTACCGTTGAGTCTACTGGCATCAAAACCATGAAGGATTTGAAAGGTAAACGCGTTAGTACAGGTGCCCCAGGAAGCGCCACTGAAGTCATGGCCTTCCGCTTGCTAGAGGCTGCAGGTCTAGACAAAGATAAAGATGTAAAACGTGAGCGCTTGAGCGTTGCTGAATCTGTCAATGCAGTAAAAGATCGCAAGATTGATGCTTTCTTTTGGGTGGGTGGCTTACCCACTGCAGCTGTTACTGATTTAGCGAATAGCCCAGGCATGAAAATCGTGATGGTTGATACCGCTGCTGAAGTTCCTGCTATGAACAAAAAATATGGCAACCTTTACTTCCCGGCTGTGATTACCAAGCAAACCTACAGTGGTATGGCGAAAGATAATAATGTTGCCGCCGTTGCAAATCTGCTGGTTGTAAACTCATCTATGCCTGATGCAGAGGCATACAAAATCGTCAAGGCTATTTTTGATAATCAACTTGAACTAGTGCGCTCACATGCGGAGTTCAGAAATATTAAATTAGAGAGCCAAAAATCTAATGCAACACCAGTTGCGTATCATCCAGGCGCATTAAAGTACCTTAAAGAAAAAGGTGTCAAGGTAAACTAAGCCATATCGGGGTGAGTTAATCTCACCCCTTCTGCTTTTAAGTGGTACATCAATATAGGTTGAAGCATGAATCAGAACGTCATCGACAATGAAACCCAAGAGAAATTAGACGCTTTTATTAAGCAAGAGGAAGGCGACTCTAATGACTACAAAGGCTTATTGGCCAAGTTCATTACTTTAGTTGCTGTCGGTATGTCTTTGTTTCACCTGTATGCCGCCTACTCGATTGTTCCAACTCAACAGTTACGGGTTATTCACGTTGCCTTAGTGTTGTTCCTGGTGTTCTTAAGCTTTCCGCTGGCAGCTCGCTTTAAAAATAAGTTGATGTTTTGGGATGTTTTGTTTGCCCTAGGATCAGTAGCTATTTCTTATTACATCCTGAGTGGTGGTGATGACTTCATGGATCGCAATACCGCCCCAAATCCTACTGACGTCATCATCGGGATTGGCCTCATTCTATTGATCCTAGAAAGTGTGCGCAGAACAAACGGCATGGTTCTAGTGACCGTTACAGTGCTCTTTTTGCTTTATGCCCTCTTTGGCAACTATCTGCCTGCGCCATGGACACACAAAGGCTATGGCCTCGATCGTCTAGTTGGTTACATGTATATGAGTCTTGAGGGAATCTATGGCACTGCGGTCGATGTCTCTGCAACCCTCATTATTCTCTTTACGATTTTTGGCGCCTTCCTGCAATTTACTGGGGCTGGCAAATTCTTTATCGATTTCTCTTTTGCTGCAATGGGTGGCAAATCCTCTGGTGTAGGCAGAACCATTGTTCTCTCTTCTTTCTTAATGGGTGGTCCATCAGGATCCGGTGTTGCAACTACCGTTACCGTAGGCTCTGTTGCCGCTCCCATGCTGGATAAAGTTGGTTACGAAAAAAATGCTGCGGGCGGACTGTTAGCTGCTGGTGGACTTGGCGCGATCATCTCGCCACCCGTTTTGGGTGCCGCAGCGTTCTTGATTGCAGACTTCCTGAAAATTTCCTATTTGGATGTTTTGCTCATGGCAACCATCCCCACCATTTTGTTTTATCTTGGTTTATTTGTAATGGTCGAAATTGATGTTCGTAAATATGGCATGAAGAACATCCATTTTGAATCTGCCGAATCTGCTTGGGAATTAACAAAAAAATATTGGTTTCACTTTTTCTCGCTGATCTCGATTGTGGTGTTTATGATGTTTGGCTTCTCACCAGTCATGTCGGTATTTTGGGCCACCGTAGTGTCCGCCTTCTCCAGCATGTTGCGAGAAGATACAGCCATCATTCCTTGGGCTTGGTTTAAAGGCAAGGAACCTATCTTGGCAGGACTGTATAACTCCAACCTCACCAAGGCCCTGGCCTCAGGCTCCACCGGCGTATTGGCCATTGCTGCAACCTGCGCTGGTGCTGGCCTGATCGTAGGTACAGTCACCTTAACGGGTTTAGGACTGAAATTTAGTTCGATTGTGATTCAGTATGCAGGCGGCTCTTTATTGCTCACCGCCATCTTCACCGCCTTAATTGTTTGGATTGTGGGTCTGGCCGTTCCAGTCACTGCTTCTTACATTATTTGTGCAGTGATTGCCGCGCCAGCCTTAATTAATTTAGGGGTGCCTGCATTTGCTGCTCATATGTTCATCTTCTATTACGCTGTTCTCTCTGAGGTGTCTCCTCCAACTGCTTTATCTCCGTTTGCAGCCGCCGCTATTTGTAAAGGCAATCCTTATAAGACAACATTACAAACCTGGAAATATGTTGCTCCAGCCATTCTGGTGCCATTCATGTTTGTTTTAGATAAATCTGGTGTGAGCTTGCTCTTGATGGGATCAAGCAGCGCCCTCGAGCAAGCAGACTGGATGCAGATTGCGTGGATTTCCTTCACTGCAGTGGTGGGCATTATCTGTTTAGCTGGTGGCCTACAAGGCTGGTTTATTGAGAAAACCAAATCCTTCGAACGTATCATCATGGTGATCTCTGGCGTGGCTTTAGCTTATCCATCCACTGAGGCAGATCTGATTGGCTTTATTGGTTTTGGCTTGGTCTTGGTTACCCAAATGATGACTTATTACAAGCTCAATCGAAAGCCTTCCTAAACACTGTTGAGCATCAATATGAATACCCTAGTTTCATTTATAAAGCCCGCAATTGCGGGCTTTATTTTTACTCAGTGTATCTAGCTTACTTTAATGTGACTAAGCTTAAGAGATCTTGGTCCAAGGTGTTTTGCCAGCATATTTCTGAACTGCAGCTTCATCAAACTCAAAACCCAGTCCCGGAGTCTTGTGCAAAATCAAATCGCCATTCTTAAATGTTAGTTGCTTATTAATTAAGCGGCGAAAGTTCAGCACTTGATCATCCAAGAAAAACTCAACAAAGCGAGCATTGGGTGTTGCAGCTACAAGAGGAGCATGGAGATCATGCATCCAATGAGGGCAAACAGTGATGCCCTTAACATCGGCATAAGCAGAGATACGGCGCCACTCCGTAATACCGCCACAAACCGCTGCATCAGATTGCAAAATCGCTGCACCACCAGCATCAATCAACTCTCTAAAGCGCCAACGACCTGCCTCCATCTCACCGGTCGCTACATTAATCTTGGTTTGACGTGCTAAAGCAGCATGCAGATCAATCGCGTCAGGTGAAAATGGCTCTTCAATCCAATAAGGGTTGTAAGCCTCAAAGCGTCTGACATACTCCAGCGCAGTAGGCAGATCACGCCAAGCATTATTCGCATCCAAAGTCAGCAGAATGTCATCTCCAATTGCCTTGCGTGCAGCCTTCACGCGCGCTTCTTCTTCAGCAGGAGAGAGGCGCCCTACTTTCATTTTGACTGCTTTAAAGCCCTGCTTAACGTAGGATTCCATTTCCTTACCAAGTTTGGCAGGGGTCTTACCTTCTAAGTAATAACCGCCGCTGGCATAAGCGGGTACGCGATCATCTACTACTGAGCCAAGATAATGATGCAAAGGCAAACCGGCAGCTCGAGCATTGAGATCCCAAAGTGCTGTATCTAAAATAGAGATCCCGCGCATCACAGCACCAGTGCGTCCCTGCAAAATGGATTCGTTATACATATCCATCCACAGGCCTTCGCTCCGATGACTATTTTGACCAATCAACTTGGGCGCAAGTAATTGCTCAACAGCAATCTTCGCAATATCACCGCCAGCGCTACCAACATAGCAAAAACCAATTCCCTCATTACCATCCTTACCGCGAACTTTAACTAAGCAATAGTGACGCTCAGAGACGGCCCGGGTTGAAAATGAGGTGACTTTATCCAAAGGTACAGCCACTGAGGTGACTTGCACAGACTCGATGATCGGCATCCGAACTCCTTCATAAAAAAAATATTGTAGCCAGTATTGAAATACTGGGTTTACGTCATTTGTGGGGTTAATTTATTGCAGCACAACAAAATTATCAGAGTGGCAGTCCACATTATTAGATAATTGCATAGTGAATAAAAAAGTAAGCGCTCATTACCGCCTCGTCAAAGGGATAGCGCTCCTACTGGGAAATAGCTTACTCAGCCTCTCTATTGGATTGAGCCCCATAGTACATGCGCAGACTAGTCAGACCCAAAAGTCAAATCAAAGCCGTACCAAAGTGTATGTTCAAAACACGAAGCAAGTAGGATTTAAAGATAAATCCGCAGGGTCTAGCTCAAAGATCAATAGCATGAGCTTAAATCCATCGGTCATCCAAAGAAAAGATCCTAGTGAACTCATGCTCGATAGCGATGCCAACTTGGACTATCGAGTCATACAGGGATGTCTGCGGCGCAGCTTTAATGATGCTAATTTGCCATCAAGCATCGGTATTGATAATCGCCAATTTTCTGAGTTCTTTAAAAATCAGACTAAAGGATTTTTTGACAAGATGCGGGGCGATTGCATTCCGTATGCAGTGGCATTTACAACGCGCAATCGTTTTGACTCATTAAGTATCATGAATGGTCCTGTACAGGATGATAAAACGGAAGTTTGGACATTTACACCATCTGCTTTTGGTGGATTCTTAGTACAACAAGATCTTCTCAGAAATGAATCCAAAAACCTGACAGAAATTCGGGTGCCTTTAAGAGAAGTTTTATATGACCCACGCAAACTAGGCGATAAGTTACCAGTGGAATTAGTCTGGGAGCTGAACTCCATCATCAAGCAGATTTACCCAGAGGACAATAATTCGCTTGAAAATACTAATAGCGTTGTGCGACTCATTATCGACTTTGGTGACCGCGAAAGATGGGCGCAGATTTGGGCTGTTGAGATTATCGATCCCAATAATAAAGAAGTATTTGCTAGCGCCTTTTGGGTCGAACGGAGTGATATACCTGGCGGCTTCTTTACCAGTGGCGGTGAATCCCTTGAGCGCTCTTTCTGGACTAACCCACTAAGCTATCGACGCATCTCCCGCGGAGTGGGTATGGTACGCGCCGGCAAAGCGAAACGCCCCAAGAGTAATACTGCCGTTGTCCAACCAGCACCAGCCAAGCAGCGCTATCGCACCCATATGGGAATTGATTACGCAGCGCCGATTGGCACACCAATCTTTAGCGTAGCCAACGGTAAAGTAGCGCATCTTGGCTATAACGGCGCATTTGGCAATCTGATTGTTTTAGAGCATCCGGGTGGCTATCGCACTTTCTATGCGCACTTAAGTAATTACAATCCAGAACTTGAGTTAGGAAATGAAGTGCGTCGTGGCCTTGAAATTGGCTACGTTGGATCTACCGGGCGATCAACTGGACCCCATCTCCATTTTGAACTGAGAAAAGATGGTGTTTACATTGACCCCTATTCAAGCAAAACACAACTCGATCTATGGTCAATGCGGGATAGCGAAAGTGGACAACTCACAAGAGAGGTTTTACTACTAGGCAGCCCACTTGCTTATCAAGCCAAGTAATCCTTAGCTCCGCAAATAAATAGGGCCCAATGGGGCCCTATTCTTTTGACAATATTTGAGTTATTAACCAAGCACGAGCACAGGTAACTTAGAGTGCACAATGACTTCGTGGGTTTCGCTACCTAATAAAACACCTTTGATACCGGTGCGTTTATGAGAAGCCATCACAATCACATCTGCTTTTGCTTTTTTGGCGCCATCTAAAATACCTTCAGCAAGATTTGTATTAGAGATATGCAAGGACTTAGCCTTGATACTTGCGCCGAGGCTGGTAGCTGCCTTTTTGAAAACATCTTTTGCATAGGCTTCACAAACTTTTTGATGCTCTTTTGCAGAGACTCCGTAGCCCATCGAGCTGTCGGAATACACCAAAGGAGGTAATGGATCAGATACGTATACCAAGGTTACGGCAGCGCCATCTGCCTTAGCAAGTTCTGCAACCTTTTTTAAAGACTTTTTGCTGACCTCTGAACCGTCAACCGGTACTAATAAATGCTTAAACATATCTACCCCCTTAAATTGAACTAATAACGTTCTCTTTCTATGATAATACTTATTATTAATCTATAAAAGATCAAAGGGGAACTTAATTGCTCAAGTATCTAGGAATCTACTTTACTTTTTTAATCACCCTCCTTGCGGTGGATTTAACGTGGCTTTTAGGAATCGCAAAGAACCTCTATCGCGAGGAAATGGGCGATCTCATGGCTAGCGAACCCAAACTCATTGCCGGCTTAGCGTTTTACCTTCTCTATGCTTTAGGCGTCTGTATTTTTGTTATTGCACCTGCACTCTCAAAACAGTCTCTGATCTATGCACTGCAATATGGTGCCCTCTTTGGATTTTTTTGCTACATGACCTACGACCTGACAAATCTAGCGGTCATTCGAGACTTCCCTACCAAATTAGCATTCGTTGATATTGCCTGGGGATCTGTAGTAACAGGTCTCTCTGCAGGATTGGCGTATTGGGTAGGCGATCGACTGTCTTAAAACAAAGATGTTTTTTCATCCCAGAATTCTAGACTCATTTAAGGGCTATAACAGCACCTTATTAACCAAGGATGTTTTAGCAGGCTTAACAGTAGGTGTCGTAGCGCTGCCTTTGGCTATGGCTTTTGCGATTGCCAGCGGGCTTAAACCCGAAGCGGGAATTTTTACCGCCATTATTGCTGGCGGTCTCATTTCACTATTGGGAGGAAGTCGCGTTCAAATCGGTGGACCAGCCGGTGCATTCATTGTGGTTGTATACGGCATTGTTGAACGCTATGGCATCCCTAATTTATTGCTAGCTACAGCAATGTCTGGGGTGTTCCTTTTATTAATGGGAATATTCAGACTGGGTACTCTGGTGCGATTTATTCCGATTGCTGTCATCATTGGCTTTACAAATGGCATTGCCTGCTTAATCGGTCTATCGCAAATCAAAGATTTCTTTGGTTTAAAGATTGAGAAAATGCCTGCTCAATTTTTTCAGTCGATTCACGCTTTATACAACGCAGCAGATACGGTCAACCCCACTGCACTAAGTTTGGCCTGCGGAAGTCTAGCCATCATTATTGGCTGGAAAAAAATTCAGAAGCATTTAGGCTGGCTCTGCCATCTTCCAGGCACAGTCGTAGCAATGTTTCTAGCTACTCTCATTACCGCTCTCTTTAACTTGCCAGCCGATACGATTGGTAGTCGATTTGGTGGCATCCCTTCGAGTCTCCCCCATTTTGAATGGATCTCAATTGGTTGGGGCACAGCACAATTTATGGTGGTCCCTGCTTTAACACTAGCGCTACTCGGCGCTATTGAGTCTCTACTCTGTGCACGCATTGCCGACAGCTTAATACATGATCGTCACGAATCCAATCAAGAGCTGATGGCACAAGGTATTGCTAATTTAGTGACCCCATTTTTTGGCGGAATGCCCGCAACTGGCACTATTGCCCGGACTGTCACCAACATCGAAAGTGGTGGCAGATCACCGCTAGCAGGCGTTGTTCATGCGCTTACTTTATTGCTTGTGGTGCTGTTTGCTGCTCCTCTGGCAAAAAATATTCCTTTGGCTAGCTTGGCTGCAATCCTAATGTATGTCGCTTGGAATATGGGTGAATGGAAAAAGTTTGTGGACTTAAAACAATTCCGACTACCTTATCAACTCACTATTGTGAGTGTATTTTTGCTCACAGTGATTTTAGATCTTACTGTCGCAGTACAGGTAGGTCTACTCTTTGCCTTTATCACTTTTATCTATCGCATCTCAAGCCTATCACGTTGCGAGCTAGCGAATGCTAGCAACTTCAGTCAACTCGAAAATCAACAGGGTCGTATTGATGCCTATCGAATTTACGGTGCTATCTTTTTTGGAGCAGTCAAATTACTACAAAAGATTGAAGAAAAATTACCTTCTCAAGTTTTATTAATTGATCTGAAGAATGTAATCTATGTAGATACTTCTGGGATGGAAACTATTACTGAATTAGCGCATCTTTGCAAAATACGTAATATCAAACTGATCATCTGCGGTTTAGAGCATCAGCCTTATGAGATGGCACAGCGTAGTGGTTTCTTACAAACCTTGCCATTAGATTGTCTGTACCCAGATTTACTCTCAGGGATTGCTGCTGCAACACAGCACTAAGCGATACAGAAGCCGCCTTTCAGCAAGGCGTCAGGTAAAACCCAGGCACGATATAAACCAAATCCACCGGCAGTAAACAGCAGTAACACTGCTATGTAACGCACCCATACATAATGACCAAACTGGGTCAATACTGCCGAGAATTTAGAAATCAATAATAGATTGGGTAAGGTGCCAAAACCGAATGCCAGCATGATAGCCGCCCCAGTCAAAACATCGCCCGATAAAAAAGCTAAAGGCAGCACGCTATAAACTAAACCGCAAGGCACTAAACCCCAAAGCATGCCACTGAACCAACGAGATGGTCCACTAGCAAAACGACCCAAGTACTTAGCCCAGTAACTTGCGATCTGAGTGCTCAACCAGCGTCCACCAATCCGCCCCTCTGCCTTGCCAAAGCCTAGTAAACGAACGCCCATCAAAATCAGCAGCAAAGAAGTCAAAATAAAGAGCGATCTTTGGATTGGCAACAAACTCTGCTGCCAAACCACCACGCCGATCCAAGCCGCTAAGGCCCCTAGGAGACCATAAGTCGTGACACGTCCTAAATGCATGATGAGTTGGAGGTAAAAAAGCTCAGATTTAGTTCTTAAAGGGGTCTCTGAGGCTCTAGGACGTTCTATAGCAGTAGCAATGCCACCACACATCAAAGCGCAATGCCAGCCACTCACAAGAGCGCCCAAGAAAACGGCCAATATCAGCCCAGTGGTCAACATTTTGCTAGAAGAATAAAGAGATAAATTGGGTGTTCACTCTAGTAGAATAAACTGTCAGCATCATTATCCCAATATGAATTACAAGCCAACCGATACACCAAGCAGTAAATGCTCAGTCTGCGTGCTGGGTCAGTTTTGTCTTCCAGTTGGTCTGAGTAGTAGTGATGTATCAAAAGTAGATGCCTTAATTAAAGAGCGCGTGCATTTACAAAAAGGTGAAAGCCTCTACCGTCACGGCGACCCCTTAAGCTCAGTCTACAGCGTTCGCTTTGGTACCCTCAAAACAGAATACTGCCTTCAAGATGGCCGTCAACAGGTCATTGGTTTTCATCTTCCCGGCGAAATCTTGGGGCTCGATGGTATTGGCGAAGGTCACTATCAATCGGATGCGATTGCTTTAGAAGAAAGCGAAGTCTGCATCATCCGATATGATGCATTTGAAGATCTCGCACGCCAGATTCCGGTACTGCAAAATCAGTTTCATAAAATCATGAGTCGCGAGCTCACTCAAGATCAACGACATCTGCTTTCTTTGGGAACTATGCGCGCAGAAGAAAGATTGGCCGCTTTCTTACTCGGCCTCTCACAACGCTTAGCAGCACGCGGTTATCTCAATAATGAATTTGATTTAAGGATGAGTCGTGTAGAGATTGGTAGCTATCTCGGCATTCAAATTGAAACGGTAAGTCGCATGCTCTCACGCTTTGCTGAATTAGGTTTGGTCCAAATTAAGCAACGCCATATCAAATTGATTGACATGGATGGCTTATATGAACTGGCAGGCACCCCTAACCCTGATAGAACTATCTGCGTCAGTACCGACATCCCAGTTAAACACGCTGCAATCTAAATCAGGCCGCGATCGATCTCTTTGCTATCGGGGGACGCAATGCCCGGCAGAATATAGGCAGTTAAAGCGCTAGAAACGGCACAGAAGATCCAGATCGTAAAAAATCCAATGGTGTAAATACCTTCATCAGAGATTTCTGGGTGATACCCAAAAAATAAGAGCTCCTGTGGATGCACCACACTAAATAGCAGGCCTTCTGCCATAGCAGCCACCAAGAATGAAGGCCACAAGATCCAGATCAGTAAACGGTATTTCATTTTTTGACCTGCATCTCTTTGAGTTGCTCTACTTTTAAGCCCTGCTTCATGATGCCGTCACGCAAGGGCTGGTCAACATGCATAGTCAATGCTAACCAGATAGTAATGATGCAGCCAATCATAGCAACTGCTGGACCACTAATGAGTAGCCAAGGCCATAACTGCTTCCACCAAGGTTTGATAGTTTGCTGTTCAGTCATCTGCATCCTCTCCATCTTTTGGTCACTTACTTAACGGGGAATAATAAAAGTCGATTTCTCATCACGCTTTCTGGTGATCATTTCACTTCCAGAAAGTTCTTGAGCAATCACATCAAAATGAATAGGATAATTCCCGGGCTCATTAATACCAATTGCAGTGCTGACTTTAATTGGTATTAACAAGTTGCTCGCAGGGCCTACCTCAATATCAGAAATCACTTGGCCTTGAGAGTTCAAAACTTTCAACTCTTCTAAACCACTAGCTGTAACTTGAACCTGCATCTTATTTTCAGAAGCATTCATGATCTGAATACGATAAATATTCTCAATCCTTATGCCCTCAACCTCTCGCGCTAAGGCTCCTCGATCACGCATCACGTCGACGCGCAATGGGTTTCGAGTAGCCAAGGACACCAAGAAGGCAGACGCCAATAGGGTAATGAAGGCGGTATAAATTAATACTCGAGGACGCAAGATATAGCGAATGGCACTTTGATTGGATTTGCGATCCTCAACCGCACGTTCAGTGGTGTACCGAATCAAGCCTTTGGGATAATCTATTTTCTCCATCACCTGATCACAAGCATCAATACAGGCGCCACAACCAATACACATGTATTGCATACCATCGCGGATATCAATGCCCGTCGGACATACCTGCACGCAAATGCTGCAATCAACGCAATCACCCAAGCCTAACGAACTATGATCAGAAGACTTGCTGCGACTACCTCTTGGCTCGCCACGCACTTTGTCATAGGTCACCAAGAATGTATCCTTATCTACCATCACACTCTGGAAACGAGCATAAGGACACATGTACTTGCAAACTTGCTCACGCATAAATCCTGCATTACCCCAGGTAGCAAAACTATAAAAACAGAGCCAGAAGGTTTGCAATGGCCCCAGAGAAAGGTGAATGAGGGCTGAGCCTAAAGTCGTAATGGGCGTGAAATATCCAATAAAGGTGAAGCCCGTCCAAAAAGCAATTAACAACCAAAGGAAATGTTTACTGATCTTGAGACGCCATTTGCGAATACCCCATGGCCACTCTTCACCATCTAAACGAATCCGCGCAAAACGATCGCCCTCAACCTTACGCTCGATCCACATAAAAATTTCGGTATAGACCGTTTGCGGACAGGCATAACCACAAAATAATCGGCCCGCTACAGCGGTAAATAAAAACAAAGCTAAGGCAGACAGAATTAACAGAAGCGTGAGGTAAATCACATCTTGTGGCCAAAGCACGAGACCAAAGATATAAAACTTACGCTGAATTAAATCAAAGAGAACGGCTTGACGACCGTTCCAACTCACCCATGGCAAGCCATAAAACAATAGCTGGGTTGCAAATACGAGAATGAAGCGCCAGCGGGCAAAGAGTCCTGAAACTGAGCGCGGGTAAATCTTTCGCCGGACCTCGTAAAGAGATTCCTCAATTACTTCTATCGGAATAATCTTGCCGCCCGGCGAATAACTTGGCACTGCTTACTTAGCGGCTGCTGGCTGTTTATTGTTAGACAAGCCCCAAACATAGGCGGTTAACAACTGAATCTTCTCAGGACTTAACACCTTGTCTTGGGCAGGCATCATCGCCATGCGACCTTTGGTCACCGTCTCGATGATGGTTGCTTCAGAGCCACCATATAACCATGTTTTATCAGTCAAGTTAGGTGCGCCAAGAGCAATATTACCCTTGCCGTCTGCACCATGGCATGCAGTACAGTTGGACTTAAATACCTCTGCGCCACGAGCTACTTTCAGATCATCCACTGGCAAGCCAGATAGGCTGCGTATATAATTAGCAACATCAACAATTTGCTTGCTATCCAATTGCGGAAATGGAGGCATCACACCACCGCGACCATTAATAATCGTTGTCTTGATATTCTCCGGTGAACCGCCATAAAGCCAATCGCCATCCGTTAAGTTCGGAAAGCCTTTAGCGCCACCTGCATCAGAGCCATGGCATTGCGCGCATGAGTTCAAAAACAAACGTTGTCCCATTTCCCGTGCTTTTGGATCAGCAGCTACTTGCTCAATATCCATCTTTACGTATTGAGCGTAAACCGGCTTCAATTCATCGTTGGCGGTAGCCATGGATTTTATCAAAGCACCGTCAGTGCTGTAACCTAAGATGCCTGGATAAGACCCAAGTCCTGGGTAAAGAACTAAATAGACCAAAGCAAAGATACAAGAAATCAGGAACATCCACATCCACCAACGCGGCAATGGATTATTCAACTCACGAAGATCATCGTCCCATACATGACCAGTGTCAGCCACTTCACCGTCTGGCTTGAGTTTTACCTTGACTTTTAATTGGGAAAATAATAACCAGATGCACCAAACAATACCAACTAAAGTTACTAAGGCGATATAGACACTCCAACCGGCACCAAGAAAGTCACTCATGATTTATCCTTACTGAATTCATCGGGAAGATCGAACGGAAGTTCGGCGGACTCTTGATTGGCTGGCTGTCTTTTTGCAGACCAAGCCCACCAAATGATTCCTAAAAAAACTACCAAGCCAAGTACGGTAGAAATTGCTGAGAGATAAGGTGCGATATTTTGCATAGTTTTCTAGTTGCTAAGTGTTACTTAGCAACCACCTCGTCAACAATGATGTATCTACGGTTAACACCTAGACCTTGAAGGTATGCAACCAAGGCATCTAACTCCGTCTTACCTTCCAATTCTTTGGGTGCATTGGCAATTTCTTCATCTGTATAGGGAATACCTAAACGACGCATCGCAAGCATGTGAGATTGAATTGAGTCCGCATCAGCAGCATTCCTAGCCAAATAGGGGTATGCGGGCATATTTGATTCAGGAACGACGTCGCGTGGATTGTTCAAATGTATTTGATGCCATGCATCTGAATAGCGGCCCCCTACACGAGCCAAATCTGGACCAGTACGTTTGCTTCCCCAGAGAAATGGATGGTCATAAACAGACTCGCCAGCCAATGAGTAAGGGCCATAACGCTCTACTTCTGAACGTAGCGTACGAATCTGTTGTGAATGACAACCTAAGCAACCCTCGCGTTGATAGATATCGCGACCAGCCAAACGTAAAGCAGAGTAAGGCACTACACCAGGACTTGGCTCAGTTGTAGAGTGTTGGAAAAACAAAGGTACGATCTGCACCAAACCGGCAACCGAGATTGCCGCAATGGTAGCAATGATCAACCAACCAACATTACGCTCAAGTGTTTCGTGGGAGAAAAATCGACGTTGTTCTGACATGTTCTTTTCCTTAGTGAGCAGTAATGGACGCTTGTGGAATTGGAGCGTCTATGAATTTTTTATCAATCACTGTCTTATAGACGTTATAGGCCATGATCAGCATGCCGCCTAAGTAGCAGAGACCGCCAACCAAGCGAATAGCATAGAAAGGATAGGTAGCTTTTACAGACTCAACGAAGCTATATGTCAAGGTACCATCTGGCTCGAAGGCTCTCCACATCAAACCTTGCATTACCCCAGCAATCCACATGGCAGCGATATAAATTACTACACCGATGGTTGCTATCCAGAAATGCAATTCAATTAACTTGGTACTGTACATATCTCGTTGGCCCACTAAACGTGGTATGAGGTAGTACAAAGAACCGATCGTAATCATCGCAACCCAACCCAAGGCACCGGAGTGAACGTGCCCAATAGTCCAGTCTGTATAGTGAGATAGGCTATTCACAGTCTTGATAGACATCATGGAGCCTTCGAAAGTAGACATGCCATAGAAGGACAACGCTACAACCAAGAATTTCAGGATTGGATCGCGCCGCAATTTATGCCATGCGCCAGATAAAGTCATAATGCCGTTGATCATGCCACCCCATGATGGCGCCAATAAGATCAATGAAAAAACCATACCTAAGGACTGGGTCCAATCAGGCAATGAGGTATGTTGTAAATGGTGTGGCCCCGCCCACATATAGGTGAAGTTCAAAGCCCAAAAGTGAACAATTGATAAACGATAGGAATAGATTGGACGCTCAGCTTGCTTTGGAATGAAGTAGTACATCATGCCCAAGAAGCTAGTAGTTAAGAAGAAGCCCACCGCATTATGTCCATACCACCACTGAATCATGGCATCTTGTGCGCCAGCATATGCCGAGTAAGACTTAAAGAGGCTGGCCGGCATTTCGATATTATTCACAATATGCAAAACAGCAATGGTCAAAATATAGGCGCCGAAGAACCAGTTCGAAACGTAGATATGTTTAGTCTTACGCTTGATCACAGTACCGAAGAAAACAATCGCATAAGCAACCCAAACAACCGTAATCAATAAATCAATTGGCCACTCTAACTCTGCGTACTCTTTAGAAGTGGTAATTCCCAATGGCAAAGTAATGGCAGCAGAAACAATCACTGCTTGCCAACCCCAAAAAGTAAATGCCGCTAACTTGTCACAGAAGAGGCGTACCTGGCAGGTTCTTTGCACAATGTAGTAGGAGGTTGCAAACAGCGCCGAACCGCCAAAGGCAAAAATCACTGCATTGGTATGCAATGGACGCAAGCGACCATAGCTAAGCCAGGGAATATTAAAAGTGATTTCGGGCCAAATTAGCTGCGCTGCGAGAATAACCCCGACGAGCATGCCAACGATGCCCCAGAGTACGGTAACGATGGCAAATTGGCTGATAACCTTGTAATTGAAGGTATCTTGATTACCCCCCACGGTGAGTCCCATGGTTTCTCCTTTTTTGTGACCAAGCAACGACATAATCCAAATAGACTGGATTGATTATCAAATCAAGGCTTTAGGGAGGTTTTGATCTATATCAAAAAGGGTGGATCAAAATGAATACCCACATAGAAGATAAACCCTAGCATTAAGCTGGGTCTTTAGATATATGACTATTTGTGAGAGTGTTCGCTGACTTTTTGTATTGATGGAGCATCATCATCCATCAAAATGGACTCACCTGGACCATTCAGGTCATCGAACTGACCACTTTTCACGGACCAATGCAAAATCCATGCCAAAAGCCCGACTAAAAGCAGTGATAGCGGAATCAAGATAAAGAGACTTTCCATCTTTATAGTCTAAGCTTTTCGTAAGCGCCAAGCATTTAAAGTCACGGCAAGTGAGGAGAGTGACATACCGATACCGGCGATCCAAGGATTGACTAAACCCAACATTGCCGCGGGAATTGCCAGCAAGTTATAAACCAGCGCCCACCATAAATTTTCTTTAATAATGGCTTGCGTCTTGTCTGCCAACGTTAAAGTCTGCGCTAATGGCTCCAATGAAACTGCTGTCAGAATTGCATCTGCGCCTGCAACTGCTAGTGGAGCGCCAGCGCCTACTGCAATCGAGATAACAGCACGAGCCAGTAAAGGCGCATCATTAACGCCATCACCAATCGCCCAAACAAAACGTTTTGCTTTTTGTAAGCGTTCTATGTAGTCATACTTATCTTCAGGTGTGCAGCCACCTAAGTAACCTTCAATCCCCACATGATTCGCCCACCATGCAACGGTTACTGGATCATCGCCCGATACTAAATGCACAGCAATGTTTCGAGACCGCGCAGTTTGTAACAGGTTCTTTAAACCTGGTCTTGGCGTATCTAAGAACATAAAACTAGCAATGAGCCCCTGATCATCCGCGAGATGCACTTGACCATACTGACCCTCTTGAGTACTCTGTTGTATACCCAACCAAACAGCACTTCCTAGACGATAAAAGCCGGAGCTTAGGCCCTTACCAAGTTGATTAGTAACAGGATGATTTAATGTGGCAGGAGATAAATTTTCTAATTGTGCGGCGCGTAATAGGGAGAGCGCTAAAGGATGCCTTTGGCCAGCCTCCAAGGCTGCCGCAAGCGCTAATGCATCTTCACGGCGATAACCAGCGCGCAGATGAATGATCTCCCGAAGCTCCGGCTGACCCATCGTTAATGTGCCAGTTTTATCTAAGACGAGATCCGTTGCTTTGACTAATCCCTCTAAGACATGTCCACGCACAATCAGCAAGCCTAATTTTGTGACAGCACCTTGCGCAGCAGCCATTGCGGTTGGCACAGCAAGCGATAAAGCACAAGGGCAACTAGCAACCAATACTGAAACTAATACCGTCCATGCTTGGCTTGGATCAAAGTACCACCAAATAGCTGAAGATATAAATGCACTGAGCAATAGGAAGGCAACAAAATAGGTTGCCCACTTTTCTGCAAGACTCACCATGATCGGTTTAGCTAGTAGCGCTTGATCCAATAAAGAAGCAATGCCAGCAATCCGAGTGGATTGCCCTACTGCATCAATTCTCATGATGAGTGGGTTCATAATATTATGCGTACCCGCATAGACACGATCACCAACCTTCTTCTCAACGGGTTTTGATTCACCCGTAAGTAAAGATTCATCGAGCTCACTGGCGTTCTCAATCAAAATGCCATCCGCTGGCACTACCTCACCTGGTGATACACGCAATACCTCTCCGGGATTGCAATTGACGACTGGCACTACCCGCACTTCTTGAGACTCAGGATAATTCACAATACGTTCACAAGTGGCTGGTAACTGCTTTACCAAGGCCTCAGCTCCACCTTGTGCATCCTGCCTTGCTAATAACTCAACATAACGTGCAGCTAAGATAAATGCTACAAACATGGTGATGGAATCAAAGTAACTTTGGCCAGCACCTGTAATGAGATTGATCGTGCCGGCGATAAACGCTAGAGCCAGTGCCAGAGCAATCGGCACATCCATACCCAGCATATGTGTTTGCCGCACGGATTGAGCGCTGCGCCATGCAGCCTGAAAGATAGGTCCCGCTGAATACACTATCACCGGCACTGTCAGCGCCCAACTAGTCCAACCCAATAAAACTTCGAACTCTGGCGTGATGTCGGCACCTACATAGGTCGGCCAGGCATACATCATGACTTGCATCATGCCCAGCATTGCTACACCGAGACGTGTAAGTAGTTGTCGTTTTTCTTTTCTTGCTCTATCTAAAGAAAGCGAAGGCTCAAATGGCCAGGCCTCATAACCAATTCGTTCGATTTCAAAGAGTAATCTTGCTAAGCTTGTTTTATCTGGAGAAAAGTACACCATGACTTTTTGTGTCACATAATTAATTTGCACGTCTTTCACGCCGACAATGCGACGCAAATGTTGCTCGCATAACCAAACACAAGCTGCACAACGAATTTTCTCAAGGCGCAAGGTAGTTTCTAAATCACCTTCACCCCCATACGCTCTAGTAAAACGACCTAGCAAAGAGGGATCATCGTAAGGCTTGAGTTTTTCAGGGATGTCATTGCTTACTAGATAAGCTGCAGGCTTCTCACTCATCTGCGCACGACGCGTATAGAAGACTTCTAATCCTTCACCATGAATGGTTTGGGCAATCGCCATACATCCTGGGCAACAGAATTGGTGCTGCACGCCACCGAGTTCCGCCTCGATGAGTTCACTGGGCAGGATACTGCTTGCGCAGTGATAACAAATCGCTTTAATACTGTTTGTCATTACTCATGAACTTGGTTTATCTATCCAGCCATTGCGACGCTCATAAATTACAAAAAGAACTCCCCACATCACAACGGCAACATAAGCCCATACCCAAGCAATTTGAGAAGAACGCGAACCAGAAATATCCAACACAAAACCAAAAATGGCGGGGCCCATTAAGCCACCACCAAATCCCATGAGCGAATGCAATCCCATGGCAGCACCCTTAATATTTTCTTGAGCGCTAATGACTAAGCCGGCGGTTAAGGTAGCAGAGTCCGCCATGATAAAAATGGCATGCCCAATTGCTAAAGCCACAATTAACCACCAGGAGTGGCCTGTGGAGGAAGCAAGCGCAATACCCAGCACTGCACTTGTCAGCATCACAATACAAACCCACTTTTGACGCCCCACTCGCAGAGCAATCTCATTACCCAAAATCGAGGAAGGTACCCCAAAGAAATTGATGACTCCAGCTAGGGTAGTGGCAGCTAGAAAAAAGGATTCCCCAGATGCCGCTGTACAAAATGCAAAGAAAGCCACAAGCCAACTTCGAGAGGCAAATAATTCAAGGGAGTGAGCGGTGTAACCAAAGATAAATCCAGAGGCCTTTTTGTTTTGCAGCACTAACTTCCACTTATCCACTGGAAAGATGTCGCGCAAACGGATTTGGATAGGCCCTTTCCATTGCTCATGCGCAAGTGGCGGTATGAATATCAAGACAATCAGAAATGCAGTAAACGGCCCTAGAGCAATGATGCCAAATACATAGTGCCACCCTAGTGCACTCAATATCCAGCCAGAGCATAAATAAGAAAAGCCAGTACCAATTCCAAAGAAGGCCGTATAGAAAGCAATGTGACGTGTCAACTCACCAGACTGAATTCGGTCAGACAAAATTTTAAGGCCTGGCATATAGGTCCCCGCAAGACCTGCACCATTGATTGCCATAAAGAACATCGCTGTCCAAAAATTACTGGCAAAGAGACTCATTCCCAATAATCCAGAGGTCGCAGAAAGACCACCAACCAGATATACCTTACGAGCATCTATGCGATCGGTTAATGCTGTAGCCAGAGGTACGGCGAGCATATAACCAAAGAAGAAAGCACTAGCAATCAAGCCTGATTGGAGATTACTTAAATGCCATTCCTCTTGCAAAGGGGTGAGGACAACGGCATAACAGGCGAAACCCAATAAAGCACAGGTTTGCGCCATAAGCATAAGAGGGGTATAGCCAGCCGATCGAAAGCGCATAAAGTATCAGTAAAAACGTGAACCTATTCTACTCGCCCAAGCCCTCCAAGACCCGCTACACTAATGAAAGAAGATGGAGACAAGATGAAAAAAATACGGATTCTGAGCTGCTACATTGGTCTTATCCTTAGCTTTACCAGCACTCTAGTATTGGCTGATAACTACCCCTCAAAACCCATTAAGGCTATTGTTCCATTTGCACCCGGTAGTGCTACCGATCAAATTGGACGAGCATTCGCAGCCAAAATGGCCGAGTCTCTCGGTCAAGCTGTTGTCATCGAAAATCGCCCTGGCGCAAACGGCATGATTGGGGCAGACGTAGTGGCCAAATCTCCTGCCGATGGATATACCCTTTTATTTGGCACGAATAGCACTAATGCAGCGCTCAAAAGTTTGGTCAAAAATTTACCGTACAACCAAGACACTGCATTTACGCCAATTGGTTACTTTGGTTCAGTGCCACTCATCGTCGCAGTCAATAATGATCTTCCGGTGAAATCTCTCAATGGTTTTATCTCCCTAGCAAAAGCGGATCCTGGAAAAATCACCTTTGCTTATGCCAGTACATCACAACGGGTTTCATCAGAAATGTTAGCCAATGCTACTGGCATCAAAATGACTGGCGTATCTTATAAGGGTGGCCCCAATGCCATGACCGATTTAATTGGTGGTCAAGTCAATATGTTTACTGCTGACTTTGCAGTAACCTTGCCTCAAGTGCAAGCAGGAAAAATTCGTGGTCTAGCAGTGACCTCACTCAAGCGCTCGCCTGCTATTCCAGAGTTACCTACCGTGAACGAAGCATTAGGAATCAAGAACTATGAATTGATTGCTTTCTTTGCAGCCTTTGGTCCTGCTGGCATGCCCAAAGATGCGGTGATGAAGCTCAATAAGGCTATCAATGATGCTGCTAAATCTAAAGATTTAACTGAACGATTTGCTTCGATAGGTTTTGAATCTCAACCTGGAACACCTGAGGCACTCGGTCAAAAAATTAAGTTTGAAACTGCCAAATGGGCGCAAGCTATTAAAGCAGCTGGCATGGAAGCAGAGTAATTTACTGCTGACTACGATGCGGTGAGTCTTGAAAACCGTTTGATCTATAAGTGAGGACTAAGGTATCGCGATAGCCATAGTCTGCCAGTGGCTGAATTGGCGTGGATTCATGGATCATGCGCTCATCATTCATGAGGAGTAATGACCAGGGTTGCGTCAAAGTAAAGCGTAAACCGGCAGAGCCTTTAGCATCGAATATCCTGGTCTCACCACCTTTGATACCAACCCGATCTAGTAAAAATACAGCGACAAAATCTACGCCATCACGGTGCGCCCCCTCTGGCGTTGGGCGCCCAATTCCATCGGTGGTATCAATCCGAAATTGATGGGCTTCCACAAACCAAGTAGTGACGGGCTTTATGCTACTGAATACATTTGCCAAACCAAGCAGTACAGCCTGCCATGCTGAATCATCAAGGACGTTTGCCTGAATAGGTTCAAACCAACGCTCAAGGCCGCCATGTAATGCGTTGTAGTCAAGCGATTGCCAATGCGCACGATGAGGCACTAAAGTCAGTGCATTATTTTTAATCTCGTAACTGGCGTGACGACGAAAACGATAACGACCGCCATCCTTGAGATAAGGGTCACGTGGTAAGCCTTCCCAATACTGAGTGAGATTCTGTAAATTAACTAAAGGGGCTTTACTAAGCTCTGCAACCGTTTCAGCAGATACTACTGCAAAGCCATCATTCTGCAGAGCCTGCGGGATGTCTTGAGCTGGAGTTAATGCAGGAGATAAATGGGCTGAAGTCATCGTTTCATTTTAGGGCAATCAGCCACCAGAGATTAATCCAGCTGCGCACCTGATGCCTTCACGATTTTTGCCCATTTAGCCAACTCCTCCTTGAGCAGGCTACTGAGCTTTGCTGGTGGTACGGGACTTAAATCTAAACCTTGCGCAATCAACTTCTCACGCACATCTGGCTTAGCCATCATCTTATCCATTGCCACCTGAATCTTCTTCACCGCGTCTGCTGGCGCACCAATCGGTGCAAATAAAGCGACCCACACTTCGCCTACGCAATCAGGATAGGTTTCTACAATGGTTGGAATTTCTGGGGCAGCACTAGAACGTTTAGCCGAACTAATTGCAATAGCTTGCAGCTTGCCCGCCTTGATGTAATTTAAGGCAGATGGCAGGCTAGCAAATGCCAGTGGTACCTGACCTCCCAAAACGTCATTAATTGCCGGTGCTACACCTTTATAAGGAATGTGCTGCATATCCACACCTGCGCTGGTATTGAGCATCGCGCCCAAGAGATGGCTGATAGTTCCATTGCCAGCAGATGCATATGAAAGTTCACCGGGTTTCTTCTTAGCAGCAGAAATCACATCAGCGAGTGTTTTGTAAGGAGAGCCAGGTGGTGACACTAAAACGTAAGGCGTAGCCCCAATATAGTAGAGAGGAACAAAATCATTGATCGGATCAAAGCCAGGGTTTTTGTAGAGGGCAGGATTAATCGCTTGTGCACTATTAATCGTGAGCAACAAGGTATAACCGTCTTTTGCTCCACGCGCCACACTTTGCGTACCAATATTACCGCCAGCACCAGGTCTATTTTCAACGACTACTGAAGAGCCAATAGCGTCTCCAAAGGCCGGTGCAATTAAGCGAGCAACAATATCATTCGTGCCGCCAGCCGCCTGTGGCACAACCAATGAGATTGGCTTATTAGGGTAAGGCTGGGCAATCGCCAATGAAGATAGTAAGAGCCCGATGAGTAGGCCTGCTAAAGCAGTGTATTTTTTATACATATTGTCTCCGTTAAGCATATAGCTGTTTTAAGCGAGCTCTGACATCACCAACATGTCCCTTGAGGTCATACAGCTCTTTTGAATCCATCATAGATACTTTGATGTTACCTACCCGCCTTTCAATAGCCTCAAGATCTTTCATGTTTTTATCTTTGAGATCTGGGTTAAAGGCGTTTTTCTCAAGCTCTCGTAGCTCTGCGTAGACTTGGGCGAGCTTCAGTCGTAGTAAAAAGTTTTTAGCTGACGGAATATAAGTAAATAAGGGAATAAAAATCACCAGTAGCGGGATCACAATCTTGACGAAGCGCCCGACCCATACTGCTGTCCAAAATGGGAGATGGCGGTGCAAGAAAGATGGTCCATCTTTTAAGTAAATTTCAGCATCTACATGTAGTGGAAAGTCCATGCCAATACTAGAAGGAAACTCTCCTGGCTTTTGTAAACGTGAATAAGACTTCAAAATATCGTAAGAGGCGCTGAGCAATAGGGAGATCATTGCGGGACTCACATTGTCATGCGCTACTAAAGTGGCTGTCGGCGCAATCACCTGAATCTCCTGGCGAGGGAGATCGTATTCAATACTAAGCAGACCGCGTGGAACACTGACTTTAGACAAATAAGTTAAGTTACGAGTGTACGCATCTGCTTGATCAAAGCTCATTAAACGAATACCTGGGATTTTGTAAAACTTTTCCAAAATCGGAGCTTCAGCAGCGGCCACAATAAATGCTGCGTCTAGTTCCCCACTATTGAGTTTTGCTAAAGCCTCATCTGGCTTTAATTTTTGCGCAGAAAATTCATTTTCAGAAATGCCACTAATTTTTAAGAGGGCTGTACTAAGCGCTAGTGTTCCACTACCCTCATTACCAATGGCAACACGCTTACCCTTTAACTGCCCCAAGACCTGCAGTCTTCCGCCATCATTTTTAAATCCTGGCTCCCGGTACCAAACCCAAACAGGTTCATAGAACATTCCTGCGACAGAAACTAAATTGGGATATTTACTAACATCCGCAACACCACCTTGAACCATCGCAAAGTTCACGCCAGACTTGGGGTCACTGAGTAAGGCTAAATTATCGATCGTTCCACCAGTAGTTTTGACTTCCAAATTCACACCGTCGACTGCAAGCTCCTTCTTTAAGCGCTCACCAAACTGGTAATACAAACCCGTTGGAAAACCGGTAGCCATTTCAATTGCTTTGGGTGGCGGCGGCACCAGAATCCACAAGACAGCAAAAATAGAAATCAGCAACACGCAAAAGCCAATGGCAATTGCTACAGGATTGTAAATTTTTTGTTTTAGAGAATTCATAAGGCCTCTATGGTGTATTGCTTGCGGCTAACTGCCACGCTATCAATTTATTGGCGAACTTGATCGACTAATAGCCTAACTTGATTTGATCCGACTTTAACGGTTTGAACTGCAGAGATCAAATCTCCTGCCTCAGCCCTAGCCATACCCGTTTTAGAAATTCTCACTTCAATAGAAACTTCGGATAACTTTGAGATAGGCGCGCTTGGATTCATGGCCAAGGCATCAGTTAAAGAAAAACTCATCGGAAATTCAGTCACAGGCGCTTTCAGAACGGCAACTGGCATCCGTTCGCCTAATGGGCGTGCGATTACCAGCACTATATCGCCAGGATTCACTTTAGATTTAAGGCCAGCAACGATCTCAATCTTTCCACTAATACCCTTACTACTAACAACCGCAGTATTGGCGCCCACTAAACCACCTTTAGAGCGTGCCTCACTAATAGAACTTTCAATCGCCCGCGCCTCTTCAGAGCCTGGCGGTAATTGTTGAGCTAGCTTTTCCCAAGTTTGCACTGCCACCTTGTAATTGCCACTAGTAAAGGAGGCTGTTCCCGAAAGCCAAAGTGCCAATAAATTCTTGGGGTCGAGTTTTAAAGCTTGATTGATCAGTTGCAATGGCTTTCCTGAGAAGTTGCCGTTTGCATTGGCCACCAAGGTATCTGCATACTCTGCCAGAAGCTTTGGATCATTGTTGATAAAGCTGCCTGCGCGACCATATGCCTTTGCGGCATCCTCATTGCGCCCCAAGATTCGATAAGAACGCCCTAACATTGCCCAACCCTGTAGGTTATCTGGATCTTTTTCCATCTTGAGGGCAAAATCAGCAACCATTTTTTCAACGCCAACCTGGCTCATGGGTTTTTGATCGCCCTGTTGAGCAATACGAACAACATCGCCCAAGGAAAAATACAAGCCAGAAGATAGCAGCACAATAAAGGCGCAAACACCGATGACTACTTTTTTAGTAGAGCCCATGACCGCCTTGTCATCTTCTTCATTAGTATCTTGAAAAAGACGCTGACGCATTTCTGCATGGCTCATCTCGTACTCTTGCGCATTAATCGTTCCAGCAGCTTGCTCAGCCGCTAATTTATCAAGCTCTTCACGATAAATCGCAGCATTCATCTGGCGGCGAGAGGTGCCCTCATTTTTTCCTGAGAAGATAAATGGTCGCAGCAATAAAAACAATACTAGTGCAAGCAATAAAAAGGCAGGGATGAAGAAACTAGCCATGGATTCCATCCCGATCATTTTTGCCAAGTGTGTTTAGTAAGGCATCGATTTTTTGATTGTCTGCTTCAGATAGCACCTTAGTCGCAGCCATCGTATTTCGACGACGCAAGTAAAACATTAAGAAGGCGATGCCAATGGCTAAGATCACAAATGGTCCAATCCACAGCAGCCAAGTAATGGGCTTTACCGGTGGGCGATATAAAACAAAATCACCATAGCGCTCAACCATAAAAGCACGAATTTGCTCATCGCTCTTACCCTCTTTAATGAGGGTGCGGATTTCTCTGCGAAGATCATTTGCCAAATCCGAACGGGAGCCAGCTAAAGATTCATTTTGACAAACCAGACAACGCATTTCTTCAGAGATACTAATAAGACGTTGTTCCGTTACCGGATCATCAGCCAATGGAGCGGCATTATTTGCATAAGCGGCATGCAAATACAACACTGACGCGAGCACTAAAAAAATAGATTTCATGATTTTTTTAGCTCGGCCAATAAAGGGTAAACCTTGTTGTTCAAAATAAGCGGGGTTAGCGGGCCAATATGCTTGAAGCGAATTACGCCCGCTTGATCAATCACGTAAGTTTCAGGAACACCATACACACCATAATCAATACCCACTCGGCCGTTGGCATCGAATGCAGAAAGCATATAGGGATTGCCCTGTCTTTCTAACATCACTAGAGCGTCTTCACGTTTATCTTTGTAATCAAGACCAATCAAGGGTGCCTGTCCAGACTTTGCTAGTTCAACCAAGACAGGATGTTCTTCTCTACAGGCTACACACCAAGAAGCCCAAACATTCAAGATCCAAACTTGACCCTTCATGCTTGCTGGTGAAAATGTTTTATTCGCTTGCGCTAACTGAGCAATGTCAAAAGCGGGCGCAGGCTTATTAATCAAAGGGGAAGGAACTTCATGCGGATCACGATTAAGACCAATAGCCAAAAAGATCACGAGCACAACAAACAGCAATAAAGGTATTAAAAATTTAGCCTTCATGGTGTCGCTCTTTTTAAGCTCATTCGATAGCGCTTATCGGAGATGGCGAGAATGCCGCCTAAGGCCATGAACAAACAACCACCCCAGATCCAATCTACGAACGGCTTGTAATAGACCCGCACAGCCCAAGCTTGATCGTCTATAGCCTCGCCCAAGGAAACATAAATATCTCTGGTTAAACCCACATCAATAGCAGCCTCGGTCATCGGCATCGTAGAGGAAAAATAGCTCCGCTTTTCTGGATAGAGGGTTGCTTCAGTGCTACCGTTCTTAGTTAATAAGAATGTGCCACGCATGGCTTGATAATTCGGGCCGGGCGCGTTATTAACACCAACGAGCTGAATCTGATAACCGCCCACACTGACAGTATCGCCAGCCAACATGCGCACATCTTTTTCTTCCTGATAGGCGCCAACCATCGTGACCCCAATCACAAAGATCGCGATACCCAAGTGAGCAACTTGCATTCCGATAAATGAACGGGTTGGTTTACCCAGCTTTGCTTGTCGAGCGATTTGCATGCACCCAGAAGCAATCACCCAAAAAGCCAATAAGAAACCAAGCCCAGCGAGCCAAGTAAATTCACCCATCATCAAAGGAATACCTACACCAGCTAGAACTGCAACCAAGCCAGCAAGCCATAAACGCTTAATCACTGTCAAAAGATCAGTATTTTTCCAGTGGGTCCACGGGCCAATACCCATAAGTACTAGCAGTGGAATCATGATCGGCACAAATACACTATTGAAATAAGGAGGGCCTACTGAAATCTTTCCCAAGTGGAGAGCATCAATTAATAAAGGATAGAGAGTGCCCAACAATACTGATCCTGCTGAAACCACCAAGAATACATTGCCTAATAAAATAAAGGTTTCTCGAGAACTCAAACTAAATTTGCCGCCCAAGGTATTTTTAGGAGCGCGCCATGCATACAAAGCCAACGAAGAGCCAACGACAAGTGATAAGAAAATCAAAATAAAGATACCGCGCCTTGGATCAGTCGCAAATGCATGAACTGAAGTCAACACGCCTGAGCGCACCAAGAATGTTCCCAACAAGGAGAGTGAGAAAGCAGTAATAGCGAGCAGCACTGTCCAACTCTTAAAGCCACCGCGCTTTTCAGTTACCGCCAAAGAATGCAATAAAGCAGTGCCAACCAGCCATGGAATAAATGAAGCATTTTCCACAGGATCCCAGAACCACCAACCGCCCCAACCTAGTTCGTAATAAGCCCACCAGGAACCCAATGCAATACCAAGCGTCAGAAATACCCATGCAGCAGTTGTCCAAGGGCGTGACCACCGTGCCCATGCGGCATCTAATCTACCGGACAGCAAAGAGGCTATGGCAAAGGCAAACGCTACCGAGAAACCAACATAACCCATATACAACATCGGTGGATGAAACACCAAACCCGGATCTTGTAATAAGGGATTGAGCGAGCGACCGTCTTGAGCTGCAGGCAATAAGCGCTCAAATGGATTAGAGGTAGTTAATACGAACAATAACAATCCACTGGTTACTAAACCCAATACGCCAATCACTCTAGCAACCATGAACTCGTCTAAGGCTTTAGAGAGTTGAGCTACCAAAATGGTCCAGGTACTTAATAAGAAGATCCAGAGCAATAAAGAGCCTTCATGACCACCCCATACCGCACCTAAGCGATAGATGACCGGCATTTGCGAATTGGAATGCTCAGCAACATACAGTACTGAAAAGTCATTCGCATAAAAGCTCCATGCCAAAATGACGAAGGCAGTTGCCAAGAGCATGAAGACTGTTTGGGCAGCAGGTCTAGCGAGAACTAAGAATTCTCGGCGACCATAATGAGCGCCTACAAGCGGCAAGACCCCTTGAATGAGGGCGACACATAAAGCCAAAATGAGCGCGTAATGCCCAAACTCAGGAATCATTTATTGCTTCCATTTTTTTGCGCTTGCTCTAGGGCATGCTTTGCTTCGGGAGGCATATAGTTTTCATCATGCTTTGCTAGCACTTCACTAGCAACAAATTCACCATTGGGATTAAGACGACCTTGGATAACTGCGCCCTTACCCTCTTTAAATAAATCTGGCAGGATTCCGGTATAGGAAACGGGAATATCTTTCACAAGATCAGTAATCACAAAGTGAACTGTCAAGCCATCGCGCTTTACAGAGCCATCCTTAACCATACCACCAATGCGAAAGGCTTGGCCTTGTGGCGCCTTACCAGCAGCCACTTCGCTTGGGGTGATATAAAGTGCAATATTGCTATTGAGCGCATTCAAAATCAACATTGCAGCGATGCCAATAACCACTAAGGCAGCAACAATCATGAGTGCACGTTTATATCTAGGCTTCACTGACTACTTTCTTGATCAAACTGTTCTGCTAAACGCTCTTGCTGAAGTCTGCGAATAATTGCTTTTTTGCGGACCCGAATACTCATAGGCTCCCACAATAAAACCGCTGCACAAACACCAAAACTACTCCATACATAGAGTGCGTAGCCACCCATTGCAAAAAACTCTGCTGGACTATTCCACATTAGCTTTTCACCTCTTCTAATTGTCTCACCCAATCCGTATGGGCTTCACGCTCCAGGATAATGGTGCGGGCGCGCATTAAGCCTACTGCAATGGAGTACATCCAGAAGCACAGAGTCATTAATAACATTCCTAGCAACATGGTCTGTGCCATAGCTGGAGCCTTAGTCAAAGACACTGAGGCGCCTTGATGGAGGGTATTCCACCATTTCACTGAAAAATAAATAATGGGCACATTGACCACACCGACCAAAGCCAAAATCGCGCCCGCTTTATCTGCTCTGCGCGGATTATCGATTGAAGCCTGTAAGGCAATGAAACCTAAATAGAGGAATAACAAAATCAGCTCTGAAGTGAGGCGTGCATCCCATACCCACCAAGCACCCCACATGGGCTTACCCCAGAATGCACCTGTCCACAAGGATAGAAAAGCCATCCAAGCACCAATGGGTGCTAGCGCTTGTGCCATCATGGCTGATAGGCGAGTATTAAAAATCAGTCCCAAACCTGCCCATGCTGCCATCACTACGTAGATGAACATCGACATCCAAGAAACTGGCACATGAACAAAGATAATTCGATAGCCCTGGCCTTGAACAGCATCCACTGGTGCCACAAAGAAACTGACCCAAAGACCGGCTACCCCAAAGATAGTAGTCAACGCCCAAAAGAGTGGAATCAGCTTTCCCGCTAACGGATAAAAGGTACTGGGGCTTGATAACTTAAACCAGTTCATCAGACGGTTATTAGAAAAATTATTTGTATCAGTCATTCAATCGCAATCTTTACAGCGGTAGCACTAACCCAAGGGACAAATGCTAAAGCCAAAATCAATAAAGCGCCCAATAAGGAAAAATGTCCAGAAGTCTCTAGTCCCACACTACTGGCATATACTGCCCCAGCGCCAAAAATCAGCACGGGAATATAGAGGGGCAGGATCAACAAACTCATCAATACGCTCCCACCCCGGACGCCCAGAGTTAAGGCTGCGCCAATAGAGCCCAATAGTGAGAGTACTGGGGTGCCCAGTAACAAAGTTCCCATTAATACATACAGGGAGCTTGGATCAAGATCAAACTGAACTCCAATCACTGGCGCCAAAATGACCAATGGCAAGCCACAAACAAGCCAGTGTGCAATGATTTTCCCAGCAATCAATAAAACCATCGGCTGCGGTGAGAGAGCGATTTGCTCTAAAGCGCCATCAGCGTAATCGGCTGCAAACATCCGATACAAGCCCAGTAAAGTGGCCAACAAAGCAGCAACCCAAATTACGCCTGGAGCGATTTTGCGAAGGAGCGCAGCATCCGCGCCAATGCCCAAAGGAAACAAACTTGTCACCACGACAAAGAAAAATAATGCCGTCAGCACCTCACTCTTGCGACGCATTACCAAGAGCAAATCTCGTTGAATCATGGCAAATAAGGCGCTCATAAGTCCAGCACCTTCACATGAGAGAGGTTTATAGCCTGGTGGCTTGTCAGCACTAGCAAACCACCATTAGCAAGATGCTCGGCAATCAGGTTCTCTAGTTCAGTAACGGCATTGTTATCTAAGGCATTAAATGGCTCATCCAAAATCCATAGACGCGCTTGACGCGTCAACATCCGCGCCATGACGACTCTGCGCTTTTGTCCTGCTGATAAATAATGCACTGGTAAATTTTCACGGCCACGCAAACCAAAACGCCATAAAGCAGCCAATGCCTGATCAAGAGAAAGCTTGACATCATCGAGTACCGCATACATTTGCAAATTTTCGAGAGCGCTTAACTCCTCTTTGAGCGCATCACGATGACCTAAAAATAATAATTCGCGATGATAGTGAGCTGGCTCAGAAAAGATGGATTGTGTATTCCACAACACTTCACCAGACTCAGGCTTAGATAAGCCAGTCAAGAGACGCAATAGACTCGTTTTACCAACCCCGTTTTCACCACGAACATGCAGGCAGTCACCAGCAACAAGCCGAAAACTCAGACCAGAAAATAAGCTTCTGTCGCCACGCACACAGGCCAAAGCGCGTGCTTCAAGCGCTTGACTAGATTGACTGGAAGTTGGGGAAAGATGGGCTGTCATGAGTGTTTTGGCATGAATCAAACCGCCAAACGCATTGTCCAAGAGCCCCTACAGGCTGTCAAACGTACAGAAAGGGATTTTTGAGAATAATCTCTTTTAATTCAATTGCTTACGAGATTATAAGCGGAGTTTAACGGCAAGTCTCTAAATGCCTAAATCGCTATTCTGGCTTGATACCCGCGCTTTTAATAATTTTCCCCCAGCGGGCTGACTCTTTCTTTTGGAAGGCCCCAAATGCTTCAGGTGTCATAGCGTAATACTTGGCACCCTCAGACTCCAACTTTTTTTGCACCGCTGGCTGCTGCATAATTTTGCTCACATCATCATGCAGTTTTTTGACGATAGCGGGTGGCGTTCCTACTGGCGCAAATAGACCAATCCAATTTTTAACATCAAAACCGGGAAGGGTTTCGCTAATGCTCGGTAAATCGGGCATCGATGGATCTCTGGTGGCACCAGTCACTGCCAAGCCCCGCAACTTATCACTCTTCACATATGGAAGAATGGTGGGCATGGTTGCAAACATGACTTGAGTTTGCCCACCGATTAAATCGGTAATCGCCAAGGCATTTCCTTTGTACGGAATATGTGTCATGTCTACCTTAGCAGTCATTACAAAAAGCTCTCCTGCTAAATGACTAGCAGTTCCAATACCCCCTGAACCATAAGATACTTTTCCTGGGTTCGTTTTTAAATAGGCAATCAGCTCACTCACATTTTTCACCGGAAGACTTGGGTTAACAGCCAACAAACCTTCAGCATCGAGAACAAAAACTACTGGAACAAAATCTTTCAGCGGGTCGTACGGCATATTTTTTACGAGATAAGGATTAACTGCATGCGTACCGATACTTCCCATAATTAAGGTGTAGCCGTCAGCTGGAGACTTAGCAACAAAGTCAGCGCCAATATTGCCACCGCCACCCGTCTTGTTCTCAACAATTACTGATTGACCATAAGACTCGCTTAATGCTTGCGCGATGATGCGTGAGAAACCATCAGCGATTCCACCAGTAGCAAAGGGTGAAATAATTTTAATTTGACGATTGGGGTAATTTGCTCCTTGCGCACAAGCAAGTTGAGCGCTCAAAAACGTTAATCCCAGAACACAGGCTAGTGCAATTTTTTTCACGTTCAATTTCTTAAGAAGATTTATTCAGGGGTGCGGGTGCCAAACCCTGTACTTGATATTTCTGAATCAGATCAGCTACCAAACCCGTACTAATAAATTCCTCTACACAGGCAGTTAAAAATTGAACTGCCTCATGATTGGCATTCTGGGTTGCAATCGCTTGTTGGATTCCAGTAAATTGGCCATCGAGAACCCGTGATCCAGGAATTTTCTGAGCGGCAGTTATGAGGCCTGTTTTCAAGCCTGCTAATGCATCGAGCTTTTCATTCACAAATAAATCATTGCTTGCTTGAATGCTGTCAGCATGAACCAAGGTGGCATGTTGCAGATTACGCTGCAGCCAAAGATCGTAGGCGCTCTTAAAAAAAGAAGCGATGCGGATCCCTGGCCGGTCTACTTGTGACACATTGTGAATAGGCGAATTGTCCAATACCAGATAGGTTGCCTCTAACTCAACGTAGGCAGGCGTGAAGGTCACTTTTTTAGCGCGCGCAGGATCTGAGCCCAACAATACAATTCCACACTTTCCACTGGCAGCAGATTCAACCACCTCATCCTGAGTTTCATGGCCAATGAGTTTGAGCTCAACATCTAAGCGTTTGGCAATCTCACGACAGATATCAGGGGCGATGCCAGTAGGCTCACCCGAAGATGAGCGCCCAGTCACAAGCAAAAAGTTTCCAAGATAGACTGCGGCCGAGAGAACGCCGTGAGGAGCAAGTTGACTCCTCACTTCAGGTGAGATGAAATTCAAGAAAATCCTATCTGCTATGAATGCGATTTAAAACTGGACTGTTTCACCTTCTGTCATCGGAACAATCTTGATATTGCTTCCCTTCATCGCCGCCTGGAATTCAGCAAGCGTTCCTTTTGTCATCGGATTGGAGTTGTAGTGCATTGGAATCACCATCTTAGGTTTGATCCAAGTTTTTAATGCATAAGCCGCATCGTCCGGTGCCATAGTGAAGTTGCCACCAATCGGAATCAACACTAAATCTGGTTTGTAGTGTTCGCTGATGAACTTCATATCACTAAATAAACCGGTATCGCCCATATGCCAAATCTTGAAACCATTTTCAAGCTCAATGATGTAGCCCATTGCTTCGCCTGCAGGATGTGATTCCATCTTTTCAGTAGCGGGATTTTTCCAGACCAACAAAGAGGAGTGCTCAGCCTGAACTGCAGTTACCTTCACTCCCGGCAAAGGAGTTACGCGACCAGTTTTATTAAAACGCCAGCCGAGATCAGCAGGCAAGATCCCCAATGTAATTAATGGTGTCACCATATCAGCAGGGCCGTACAACTTAGTGTTATTTGCTTTAGCTACTGCAGGTGCATCACCAATATGGTCTACGTGCGCATGAGTTACCAATACCAAATCAATTGGGCCAATTGCAGCCAAATCATTTTTGTACTGTGGGGGAGTTTTTGGTCCGCCAGTAATCCACGGATCAATCAAAATCATCTTGCCCTGAGGAGACTTAATCCGAAAACCGGCCTGACCGAACCATAAAAGCTCTGTCTTGCCTTGTGCGCCTGCGCTTGTAGCAGTTTGAGCCAAAGCAAAGCTGCTGCCAGCCAAAAATATTGGCAGCAATAAAGTATTTGCAATCGTTTTCTTAAATGAAGCGCTTCCCATGGTTTTGTCTCCTAAGATCTTTTATGTGAATAAGAAAACTATATCCGAAATTGGGTATCAGGGCTGAGCAAGCCTCTTATACGGCACTGCACCAATTCTTAAGGCTAAATACTTTGCATTGTTTGTGACAAGCGTGCTTTGATACAAATGAAAAGCCCCGTAAGAACGGGGCTTGTGCTAATCAACTTCTACTTCTGCCTAAGGAATCATTACAATGGCGCCAGATACTTTTCTGCCTTCAGCGGCACGATGTGCATCAGCCACCTGCTCTAGTGGGAACTTCGCACCAATCTGCACTTTGACATAACCCTTAGCAATGGCATCGAATACCGCTTTAGCGTTCTCTTGCAACAACGCATGAGTCGCGTTATGAGGAAACACTGATGGTCTTGTTAAAAATAGGCAACCTTTTTTATTAAGAATCTCTGGCTGAATTTCAGGGGCAGGACCGGAAGCGGCACCAAAGAGTGCAAGCGTACCAAAAGGGGCTACGCAATCTAAAGAACCTAAGAAGGTATCTTTAGCCACAGAGTCATAAACCACATTGGCTTTTTTGCCACCCGTCGCCTTCAATACTTCCTCCACCCAATTGGCATTAGAGTAATCGACAACAGCATCGCATCCCGCTGCCTTAGCTGCAGTAACTTTTGTTTGAGAACCAACAGTGCCGACCACAAAAGCACCCAAACCTTTTGCCCAGCCAGCCAAAATTTGGCCAACACCACCAGCAGCAGCATGTACTAATACGATGTCACCGGCTTTCACTTTGTAAGTCTTTTGCACAAGGTATTGAGCAGTCATGGCTTTAAAGAAGACTGCAGCAGCAACTTCATCTGAAACATTTTCGGGCACTGGGACTAATTTATCAGCAGCGACATTGCGTGCACTAGCGTATGCACCAATACCTGCATTCATATACATGACACGGTCGCCTACTTTTAAACCAGTGACACCCTCACCCAAAGACTCAACTACACCAACAGCCTCATGACCAAGACCCGTAGGTAATTCAAGCGGGTAAAAACCAGAGCGCTGATAAATGTCGATGAAATTAAATCCAATCGCTGTCTGACGAATCTGCACTTCGCCCTTTGCTGGTGGAGGTAATTCTTTATCAATCACTTGAATGACATCTGCGCCACCCAGTTTATCCAGACTCACTACTCTTACTTTTGTCACATGTCACCTATTTGTATTTGTTATGAGAAAAAACATCATACAACAAGGGCGTTTTCTTCTATCACCGCCCAAGTACTGTCTCCCAACTTCTTCACTGCCATGGCATATGTCCAACCATCCGGAATGCCACAGCTCCACTCTTTAGGTCCATTCTGTATCAAAACGTTAGTTGAATTTCTGCTGTCGTAATACAGGTGGTAAATTTTTCCATGAATGGGATTGAAGCTAAATTTTGCACTGTGCACCATCTCTGTTGCATCGAGCCTTGCCTGCAAGGCCCTCGCCTGCTTCATCAACACCTCAGCCTGCTCCATGATGCGCTCGTACTCTTGCTTGGCATTTTGACGTGCCACATTTACTGCTTTATCTTTTTCTTCGACAACTTTGATAGGGGCGAAAACAGGGGCGCCAACCTCCATTGGGTATTCGATACCCGCGTGTCTTGCTGGGTCGGTGTCTTCGATTCTCATTGCTTGCCCGTGAAATCTGGTTTTACTGCAAAATTGGTTTTAGTCAGCGATATTGACCGAGAAAGTGTGACACAAAAAGGGAAATTTTGCCGAGAGGTAAAGCAAGCTATTGAATACAGCAGCTACAAACACTAATAAGGAAAGAATTAATGAGTAATGATGTCGCCCTTAACGTTTTAGGGCAGCCCTTGGTTCCCTGTTCTTTTGATCCTCTAACCGGATTCTTTAGGGATGGATCTTGCAAAACCAATGCAGAGGATGTGGGTAGTCATCTAGTCTGCGCAATTGTGAATGATGACTTTTTGCAATTTAGCCTCAGCCGTGGCAACGATCTCATTACACCCATGCCTGCATATCGCTTTCCTGGTCTTGTTGCAGGAGACCAATGGTGTCTATGCATCAACCGCTGGCTCGAAGCAGTAGAGGCTCATTGCGCACCGTTAATTAAATTAGAGAGCACCAACATCAAAGCCTTAGAAAAAGTATCCCTAGATTTTCTAGATCAATACTCCAGCGATATTTAGAGAGTTCTCAGAAAGCGTCTTTGAAAGCTTATTACTCAGACCATTTTGTATTACCACTGCCATCGGGACATCGCTTTCCAATGGAGAAGTATTCCCGCTTGCGGGATTTAGTCGGCTCGCTTGCTAAGCTGGAGTTACTTGAGGCACCTGCCGCAAGCGATACACAACTTCTCTATGCACATGACCCGAGCTATCTTCTGAAAGTCATCGAGGGCAAACTGAGTCCTGAAGAGCAAAGAGAGATTGGCTTTCCTTGGAGCGAAAAAATGGTGGAACGCTCACGACGTTCCGCAGGGGCCACTATCGCTGCAGCTAAGACTGCTATAGGTGAAGGCATATCTGGGAATCTTGCTGGAGGCACACACCACGCCTACCGTAATCTTGGCAGCGGGTTTTGCGTATTTAATGACTCCGCAGTTGCCGCTCGCACACTCCAAAAAGAAATCAGCCCGCACCTCAAGATCGCTATTATTGATTTAGATGTTCATCAGGGTAATGGCACCGCATCTATTCATCAGCACGATGCCTCTATCTTTACTCTCTCGATACATGGTGAAAATAATTTTCCCTTTAAAAAGGAAAGTAGCGATCTTGATCTGGGTCTTGCCGATGGATGCGATGATCAAATTTATCTTCAATCCCTCAATCAATGCCTCGACAAATTAGACTCTCGCTTTAAAGCAGACTTTGTTATTTACCTTGCAGGAGCTGATCCTCATGAAGGAGATCGCTTAGGCAGACTCAAACTCAGCAAAACAGGTATGCGTCTCAGAGATGAAACGATCTTTCAATACGCCCTAGATAAACAAATACCCCTGGCATTCTCGATGGCTGGTGGTTATGGCAAGGAAATTGACTCTACTGTCGAGATTCATTTTCAAACCATCCAAACCGCCCTCCACTTCCAACAGCAATACTAGCGTCAGGACTGTTTTGAATACCTCTTCTAAGGCTTCTTCTTGGGAGCACCTTGAGCAGTCGTCAAACTAGTCATACTCTCGATGCTTTTTTCAAAATGACTAAATGAATCTGCCATAGCAGCACGGACTAATTCGAAGTTTTGCAGAGCATTATTAAACGAGGTTTTAAATACCGAAACATACGCTTCACTACCAGCGGGTGCATTGTTAGTTGCATCATTCACAAAATGAATGAGGTCCGTCTTGGAATCCTGAATCATCACTTCCGCGATATCTGCCATTTCTTTATTACCACTTCTCAATACATCGAGTAGCTGTTGGTGATAATGAGCCACCTCTTTTGCAGCATCTTGCAATACTTCAGCATGAACAAAGTCAAAAGCTGTTTTAGGATCCTGAGCTTTCATTAACTCAGCAACCCGTTTCTGAATAAGCTCTGCAAACTCTTCAGTAGCCTTTTGATTGATTTGTGCAATCGCTTGCGCACTCTCCATGGCTACGCGACCGACAACCCTGCTTGTATCAATAGCCTTTTGTGGACTTTTGCTCATAACAACCCCTTTCAGTGAGAGAGACGCGATGGATATTGACACCAATCTACTCTCGTTTTGGGGTCTTGCTATAGAGAAATACCAGTAGATCCCAGCATAGGCTTTCGTGCTTATTTTGCTGCGGGGACCTTACTCGTCAGACTCTTGAGCGTAGCGGCGTCATTCAACTGCTGATCCACTAGATATAAGGTGCCACCATAGTTAGCCTGTAAGTCATAGCCGGAGAGACCTACTGTATAAAAGGTGATAGCTGGGTTGAAAGAGCGAATCGTTCCACCAGAGCCTGCTGAAAAATTAGCATCCACATCGATACCGCCCTTTTGCCCGTCAATCGATGTTAATAAAAATTGGTCAATTGCTGCAGTCGTTTTAAAAACCACAATTTGATATTGATCTTGATAGCCTGCACCCAATCCTTCACCTGTTTTTAAAGCCTGCATAAATACTGGCTCTTTGCGACGTTTGTCATACAAGACGCCCTCACCCCGCGCCACTACGATCAAGACAACATTCACATTGGTAGTGCTAAAGACGGCATAGCCCGGTGCCTTTTCAATATCTTCTTTTACTTTAGGGTTTTGCTTGATCAAAGCATCCAGACCCGTTTAAGCCATCTGGAGAGTTGCCTGTCGTTTCTGAAGAATTTCAGCTTGAGTCAGCGGCTTGCCATCCTTACCGGTCGATTGGCAGCCTGTTAGCAGCAATAAGCCACAGGCAATTACTGAAATAAACCGGATGAAAGCCGTAAGTTGAATTGGCATGTCGAGAAAGATCTTTCAAAAGACGTTGAAATAGGCATTTAGGCGCTCAGGATGCCATTATCTGCGGATTGCATTATGACGATGTTTTATTATCAATAAAATCGATTATTTATATCTAAATTATTCATTATACAAATATACAGATAGCCCCTAGAATGGACTCCGTTGTCAAAACATTAGCAGTTTGATTAACCCAATTTATTCAACAAGAGGAGCACTATGTCTATTATCAACACCACCGTAGCACCATTTAAAACCGAAGCTTTCCACAACGGTAAGTTTGTCACTATTACTGATGAATCTCTCAAAGGTAAGTGGTCAGTTTTGATTTTCATGCCAGCAGCATTCACATTCAACTGCCCAACAGAAATTGAAGATGCGGCTAATAACTATGCTGAATTCCAAAAATTAGGCGCTGAAGTGTATATCGTTACAACAGATACTCATTTCTCACACAAAGTTTGGCACGAAACTTCTCCAGCAGTTGGTAAAGCCAAGTTCCCCTTGGTTGGTGACCCAACTCACACATTGACCAATGCATTTGGCGTACACATTCCTGAAGCAGGCTTGGCATTGCGCGGCACATTCGTTATCAACCCAGAAGGCGTGATCAAGACTGCTGAAATTCATTCCAATGAAATCGCACGTGATGTCTCTGAAACATTGCGCAAGCTCAAAGCTGCTCAATACACAGCAGCGCACCCAGGCGAAGTTTGCCCAGCGAAATGGAAAGAAGGCGCAGCGACTTTGACTCCATCTTTAGACCTCGTAGGCAAGATCTAAATAGATCTCACTCTAAAACCAATCAGACTCTCTCCGGAGAGTCTATTGGAGAGGATCAGATCCTGCCCAATAGACTCACTGAAATTGAAATAAAGGATGCACCATGTTAGATGACAATATCAAAACCCAATTAAAAGCATACTTCGAAAAAATCGTTGCTCCAATTACGCTCACAGCCAGCTTAGATGAAAGCCCTGCGGCCGTCCAAATGCTAGAACTTTTAAATGAAGTGGCTGAGCAATCAGAAAAAATTACTGTCAAGACGGATGGTAAAGCGGCAAACGTGCCTAGCTTTACTGTCAGTAAGACTGGTGAAGATGCACGCATTACTTTTGCGGGCATCCCAATGGGTCATGAAATGACCTCGTTTATCTTGGCAATTTTGCAAGCCAGTGGCTACCCACCTAAAGTCGAAGAGGACATTATTGCGCGTGTACGCAAACTAGATGGAAAGTTCCGCTTCCAGACTTTTATTTCTTTGTCATGCCATAACTGCCCCGACGTAGTTCAGGCCTTGAACTTAATGTCAGCCCTCAACCCTCATGTTGAGCATGAAATGATTGATGGCGCTATCTATCAGAATTTGGTAGATCAATACCAAATCATGGCTGTCCCCACTGTCATCCTCAATGGCGAAGTATTTGGTCAAGGGCGTATGGGCGTAGAAGAGATTATTGCCAAACTCGATACTGGTAGTGCCGAAGAGGATGCAGCCAAACTCAATGCTAAGGATAACTTTGATGTGCTAGTCATCGGTGGCGGCCCAGCTGGTGCTGCTGCTGCAATCTATGCGGCGCGTAAGGGCATCCGCACTGGCATTCTTGCCGAACGATTTGGTGGTCAAGTCATGGATACCTTGGGTATTGAGAACTTTATCTCTGTATCTCATACCGAGGGACCAAAGCTCGTGCAAGCATTAGAGCAGCACGTGAAAGACTATGAAGTGGATATCATGAACTTACAACGTGCTAGCGCTTTGCGTAAGACAGGCGATGGCATTGAAGTAGAGATCGCTAATGGCGCGGTATTGAAAAGCAAATCTGTCATCATCAGCACCGGTGCACGTTGGAGAGAAATGAATGTTCCAGGCGAACAAGAATATCGCAACAAAGGTGTCGCCTACTGCCCACATTGTGATGGCCCTCTATTTAAAGGCAAACGTGTAGCAGTGATTGGCGGTGGCAACTCGGGTGTTGAAGCCGCGATTGACTTAGCTGGTGTTGTAAGTCACGTTACCCTGATTGAGTTTGATAACCAATTGCGGGCTGATGCCGTGTTGCAAAAGAAATTATTTAGCCTGCCTAACGTCTCCGTCATTAAAAGTGCTTTGACAAAAGAAGTGTTGGGTGATGGCAGCAAGGTGAATGGCCTACGTTATCAGGATCGCATTAGCAATGCTGAGCAAACTCTTGCGTTGGAAGGCATCTTTGTTCAAATCGGCTTGTTGCCAAATAGTGAATGGCTCAAAGGCACAGTCGATCTTTCGCCTCGTGGTGAGATCATCGTGGATGCAAGAGGAGAAACATCAGTACCTGGCGTATTTGCTGCGGGAGATTGCACTACCGTTCCTTATAAGCAAATCATTATCGCCATGGGTGAAGGTGCCAAAGCGTCACTGGGAGCCTTTGACTATCTGATTCGGCACTCCGTTAGTGAAGAGGTACCCAGCAAAATTGCTGCTTAGGTAAATGTAAAGTTCTGAGTCGGCCCGAGCTCAGCAAATAAAAACCCCAGAGCAATTTCTGGGGTTTTGTCTTTCCGGGTGATGAAAAACTTAATTTAGCTTACGAGGCATTCCAAAACGGGGTGCATCTTTATATACAGGAGTTGTGCTCACTGGGCCCATACCCATGATTTGGATCTCTGTAGCTCCCTTCATAGCACCATCAAAATGCACTACACCTGCAGGATGAAACATCATACTGCCTGCTGGCAAGCCAACCGTAGTCGCTGGATCCCAACTAGCATCAGTACCTGCATACCAAGTTCCCTTGATGACTGTAACAAAACGATCTTCAGAATGAGAATGGGGTGAACTCATAATGCCCTCAGGAAAGATATTACGAACAACATACATTCCAGGCTTACTAGGATCACCGAATAACACTGCAGTCTTCACGCCTGTAGGCAAATCGCCCCACATCACTTGATCGGGTTTGACAATCACAAAATTCTTAGCAGCGGCTTGTGCGGAGACATGCAGAGATGCAAAGCTCAGAACCGCCATAGCGAAGATTTGTATTGCTAAAGAAAGTCTTTTCATCTATATCTCCAAAATAATTTTTATGTGATGTGAATTACGAGGATTAATCTAGCATGGGCTTATACAGAAGGCTCTAAGGGATTACGCCTAACGTTTATAAAAACTCAGTGTGACTTCGCCTAGATTGATACCAAACTTGCTCATTTGGGCTTTATTAATCATGACTTTTGGTGTTACGAGATACATCCAGTCATCAAACTGAACATGGTAAATGGTGCCATCAACTGGCAAAGCTAAGGTGTATGCCCAGTTGAGAGCATTCCCAGCAGATGAGCCATTGGCCTCACCTACTACGTCATCTGCCTTACCAGTATATTTTCCAGGAGCAACTTCGGTTAGCTTCCAAATGCGTTTCTGCTTTGTGCCATCAGAGTATTCAAAGCTTTCATCTAGAGTACCTACTTTCTTACCATCGACGACCTGCCAGTTCGCTTGAATCAAGACCGTAAAACGTTTGACCACTACTCCGCTGCGATCGGTGAAGATGCCGTAGGCATCAATCGTGCCTGAGAAATACTCACTCAAATCCAATACGGGCTTTTCATTAGCGTATTGAGATACTTTTGGGCCAGCGCAACCCAGCAAGAAGCTGGCACAAAGGATAGCTATACTGAATTTGCTAAAGAATGATTTCATTATGGACAAGCCTCTTGGAAAAGGGGTGGTGGGCAATTCTGCCCAAGTAGTTGCTCACGTAGTTTAGGAGCACTCGTTTTAGGATCTAACCAAATACCAAAAAAAGCTTTAGAAAAATCCGCTCCCGGAATCTGCGCAAGGGGTTTTCCTTCGAAATAAAAAGTAGTTCCCTGGTTGGGTGCGTAAATTGCAGTGAGATTTTGACCTGACTCCACGTTTGGCATAAAGGTGGCCAATTGTTTCTCCCAAGCCTTTGCCTGTGTATCTGGTACACCAAGCTTTTTCATCTCATCTGCTGAGCTCTTAGCGATTGCCACACCAGTGAATGATTTTTGATACCGCAAGTCCAGTGCAAATGCTGAAGCATTAGCACTTGCACCTCGATAAAAATTGGCATCATAAATATGAAAGCCCCACCAAGTTAATTTGCCGCTGCCCTGAAATTTGGCAGGAGTCAAGGCTTCATTAATATAGGTCAACTCTCGGGCATTACTATTGGCACTGAATAAACAGGCAAGAGCACACAGTTGGATGAATAGGGTTTGGACTTTCATGAGGCGCCTGATACATTCTTACTTTTAGATGTGGCATTGACTAGTCGCAATGCACCTGGACCTAATATTCGTGAAATCGCATGGCGATGCTTAGCAAAAAATTGATAACCTAGGCGCAAGGGAGGTTGCACGATCTTTCTGGAAAACAACCAGGCCAGAAAAGGAAGATTAGCTCTGCGATATGCCTCTGGAAAAACAACCGCGCCACTAATTAATGAGCCGTCAGCATATTGACCATACATAGCAGCTAGTGCTTGTTCACATGACACGCCGAGGGCTGATGGGTCATAGCGATCTGAATTGATGTCGACAAAGCCAAGTAAACCAGCTTGGTTACGCCCATTAAGAAACAATATCTCCGCCTGACACAAAGGGCACGCGCCATCATAAAACAGAGTGAGTTTTTGTAAATCATGAGCCATGAAGCAAGTGTAAGACTTATTGACTAAACTAGCTTACAGCACAGTCGTCATTAAAACCCCTTTGAAAATACTCCCTAATCCCTTTCGCGCTCTGGTCATTGGCTCATCTGGCACGATTGGGTCAGCTTTTGTAGAGCTCTTCAAAAATAACCCCTCATGCTCAGGGGTTGTGGGTATTCACCGTCATTCAGAGCATCCGCTTGATTATCAAAATCCGGTATCTATCGAAGCTTCCGCTAATGCGCTAGCAGCAGCAGGACCCTTTCAACTGATCATCAATACCATTGGTGTATTGCACAGCAAAGACTGGATGCCGGAGAAAAAAATAGATGACCTCAATGCCGAACAATTCATTGAGCTCTTCAAAATCAATACAATTGGTCCCGCCTTAAGCATTCGATATTTCTCCAAACTATTGGATCCAAAAAATTCTATTCTGGTTACCTTATCTGCCAAGGTTGGTAGCATTGAAGATAATCGTCTCGGTGGCTGGTATAGCTATCGAGCCTCTAAAGCAGCCTTGAATATGCTGATTAAAACGGCGTCCATTGAGCTTGCTCGCACCAAACCCAATGCTGCACTCATTGCTATGCATCCAGGCACTGTCAATTCCAGCCTTTCAAAGCCTTTTCGGGGTGAGCAAATTGGGAGACCCGCAGAAGATGCGGTGTCCGATATGTTTACAGTGATGCAAAATCTTGAAAAAGAGGATTCTGGCAGTTTTATTTCTTATTCAGGTGAAAAGCTGCCTTGGTAAAAGTCAAAGGTGATCAGGCTCGACTACATCTGACTACTACGCCTGAGTACTGCGCCTGACTACCACACCTGACTTTTAGTTCCCTTTTTTCTACAGGCATCAGAGCAGTATTTCACTGACTCCCAATTTTTTGCCCATGACTTTCTCCAGGTCATTTCCTTTTTGCAAACAACACAGATCTTGCTCGGCAAATAGCTCTTATTTCCTTTAAAGGAAGTGCTCATATCAAACCCTAGAGATCATTCAAGTGATTTAACAACTGCTTTGCGTGCTTTGTAATCGAGCTTTGATCTTCATCGCTGATTCTTTTCAGATTTGCTGTCATCAAACGCGTTCGTGGGCTTGCCTCAAACTGAGCGCGATGCTTGATTAAGAAATTCCAGTACAGGGTCGTGACTGGGCAAGCATTATCTCCAAAGCGAACATCTGGCTTGTATTGACAGGAGCCGCAGTAATTGCTCATGCGTTTGATGTAGGCTCCACTAGCAATATAAGGCTTACTCGTAAAGCGTCCACCGTTAGCAAACAAGGCCATGCCAGCGGTGTTCGGTAACTCTACCCATTCAATAGCATCAACATAAATTGCCAAATACCAGTCACAGACTTGTGAGGGTAGGATCTCAGCCAACAGAGCAAAGTTACCGGTCACCATCAGGCGCTGAATATGATGAGCATATCCATACCTCAAAGTCTGACCAATGGCATCTTTCATGCAGGCCATATTGGTTTGGCCGGACCAATACCACTTAGGCAAAGACCTCTGATGCTGGTAATAATTATCCTGAGCCATCTTTGGCATATCCAAGTAATACATCCCTCGAACAAATTCTCTCCACCCCAAAATTTGGCGAATAAAGCCCTCGACCGTAGATAAATCTAGGGAGTACTTTTTCCAAGCATTAATAACAGCAGAAATGACCTCGCGGGGATTAAGGAGCTTGAGATTCAGGGAGCTCGAGAGCATAGAATGCCAACCATATGGCGTATCAGTCCACATAGCATCCTGGTAGACGCCAAAGTTTCGCAAACGGTAATCTACAAAATAATTCAGCGCTTCTAAAGCTTGCTCTCGAGTTACCGGCCAACGAAATGCCTCTAGTGAGCCAGGATGCTTCGGATAGGTTTTCTTGACGAATGCAATCACCTCTTGAGTGATGGTGTCTGGCTCAAACAGAATGGGTTCCTCAATGATGCCGGGCCCTTTTTTGGGATAGGGCTTACGATTGTCTTGATCAAAGTTCCATTGACCACCCTCTGGATTACCATCAGCATCCACCAGAATTTGATGGGTCTTCCGCATCAAGCGATAAAAGTACTCGAGCCTCAATTCTTTTTTACCAGCTGCCCAATCTGTAAATTCTTGATGGGAGCAGAAGAAATGCTCATCCTCACGCATCTCCAATTGCAATCCAAGCTTATTGGCTAATGCTTCAATCTCCTGCTTTAAGCGCCATTCGCCTGGCTCGACGCAAATGAGATGGGTAATTTTCTCTTGCTGTATTTTCTCTTTTAAGGCATCAACAATAGATAAAGGGGTGCTTCTGATGTAGCTGATTGGGTAATGCAAGCTTTTCAAAGTCTGGGCAAAGTGCCGCATAGCCGATAGAAATAAAGCAATTTTGGCCTGATGCGACCAAACATATTGAGCCTCATGCATAGACTCCACCATGAATATCTCATCGGTTTCATGATGAAAGTTGTGAAGTGCTGCACTCTTTAAATCCAGCTGATCCCCCAGAATCAAGACCAGCCTTTTAGGGGATGTCATTTATTTTTATATTGGGTTGGGCAATAGGCACGATCTACTAGCTTACTTCGCAGTGCGACATGTTTCGTTGATCGACCTGTCACGCGCTTACGCCATAGCTCAAATGAACCTCTCTTGAGCTCGTGTCGCATTAATTGAATCACTTGAGATTCAGAGAGGCCAAATGACTGCTCAATCGCATCAAACGGAGTACGGTCCTCCCAAGCCATCTCAATGAGACGGGAGATATCAGGAGCAGAGAGTGTTTTTGGAGAGAATCTTGCCACCGTGCAAGTTTAAGACTTATTTAATAAACTGGCATGACCCCACCAAACCCAAATACTCATGCTTGGAAAAATTCGTCAGAAACTCATTTCTTTGAAGCCCAAGCCACTCCAAAAGGTACTGGAAACTGTCTGCCCTATTTGTGACCGCCCTATCCCGGAATCACAAAAAGATGCTCATCATCTAGTACCCAAATCGAAGGGCGGCAAGACTACGGAATATCTGCATCGCATTTGTCATCGGCAGATTCATGCTTTATTTACTGAAACTGAGCTAGCCATACAATTCAATACTGCTAGTAATCTACAAGAGCATCCTGAAATGCAGCGATTTATTCGTTGGGTCAAATCCAAGCCCAACCACTTTTATGAGAAAACCCGCAAAAGTGCGCGCATTAAAACCTCATAAGAAAGGCTTCAACTAAATTAGCTTTCTTTCATCACCATAGATGATTGAATAGCGGCAATATTAGCGGCACCCATCTGCTGCATGGTTGATTTAAATTCAGTTTGCAAAATTTCCATGACGCGCTCTACGCCGGGTTGTCCAAAAGCACCCAAACCCCAGAGATAAGGACGACCCACACAAACTGCATTCGCTCCTAATGCCATTGCTTTAAATACATCGCTACCTCGACGTACACCACTATCAAATAGAATGGGTACCTTACCTTTTGCCACTTTGACAACTTCAGGCAAACACTCAATCGAACCGCGCCCACCATCTTCACTTCTGCCGCCATGGTTTGATACATGAATTCCATCAACACCATATTTGAGGCAAAGTTGCGCATCCTCTTCAGTCAAAATTCCCTTGATGATGATTTTCATTTTGGTGGTGTCGCGCACCTGCTTAATAAAGTCCCAAGTCATATTAGAAGAGGTCATCCTGACGCCAGTCATATCAATACCATCATAGTTTGGTCTTTCTTGCGCACTGCCAAAGCCATGCACATGGCAGCCCGCACAATTTCGCGGATCCAATTTCTTAAGACGGGCAAAAGTTTCTTGATTTCTTCCGCCATTACGATCAACAGTAATTTCTAAAACAGGTGCCCCAGCTTTTTCAACCCGTCGAATAACTTGCTTAGCAACTGCAGGGCTAGAAGTTGCATATAACTGAAACCAAACCTCACCTTGACGAGCAGCGATAACGTCTTCAATTGTGGAGGCTCCAGCATTTGACAGGATATTTAAGAAACCACCCACTCTCGCCGCTCTCGCAACCGCTACCTCTCCCTCTGGGTCATATGCCTTATTGCCACCAGTTGGGGCAATAATGATGGGAGAGTTCCACTTAGTTCCAAAAAGCGTAATAGAGGTGTCAATTTGACTCACATCGCGTAAACGACGAGGACGTAATTGGTACTTTAGAAATGAAGTGCGATTTGCTCTTAATGTCACCTCATCATCAATGCCTGATGCCATGTAAGCAAAGTGTGCTGGAGGTACTTTCGTAAATGCTACTGGCTCAAAATCAAAAACATTGATTGCTTCCTTTGGATTGGATATCAGATCCAAGGGAGTATTTGGCGCCCAAATCATGGGGTCTGGTCGCTTCGTGAAATTTCTGATTAACTCTCTCGGATCTTTTGCTTCTTGAGCAAACAAATCTTGATTAGCGCTAAGGGCAAACAAGGGGCTGGCTGCAAGCCATGTTAAGAGCTGTCTACGTTGTTCATTTCGGTCCTTGCGATTGCTCATGTCTCCTCCATCCTATTTTTTGAGCTACAGGTATTTCAACCACTGTATTACATTACCTCAAAGCCTCTAATACTGCTTTTGCCATAGATGCAGTATTTCCTTTGCCATTGATATCCCCGGTTCTAGCATTTGGATTAGCAAGCGCTACTGAAGTTGCCTCTGACATCGATCTTGCCATCGCCACAGCCTCTGGGATATTCCGGCTATAGCCAAGCCAATCAAACATCATACGAGTTGATTCAATCATGGAGTATGGATTGGCAATGCCTTTGCCTGCGATATCCGGAGCTGATCCATGAGTGGCCTGTGCCATCACCACATCACCATCACCGATACATAAACCTGGCGCCATTCCCAAACCGCCAACCAGACCTGCAGCTTCGTCTGACAAAATATCGCCAAACATATTCGTAGTCACAATCACATCAAAGTTTTGGGGGTCACGCACTAAGCGCATTGCCATAGTGTCAACGATCACATCATCAACGAGGACATCTGGATATTCTGGTGCTAGTTTTTTACACTCCTCAACAAACATACCGCAACCTAGTTTAAAGACTGTATCTTTATGGACGTAGGTCAAATGCTTCTTGCGTTGACGCGCTAATTCATAAGCTGCTTGGGCAACGCGACGGCTACCAGTTCTGGTAATCACGCGCATAGACAGAGTCATTTCATCGCTTGGACGAAACTCTGCATTACCTACCAACATATTCCGATCTGGCTGAAAGCCCTCGTTGTTTTCACGAACAATAATTAAATCAATATCATCACGAAGACACCCAATATCTGGGTAAGAACGTGTTGGTCTCACGTTTGCAAACAAATTAAATTGCTTACGCAAAATTGGGTGGGGATTGATGGCGTTAGCCTGCTTTGGATAAGCACGATGACCAATCGGACCCAAGATCCATCCATCCAGAGTATGGAGAGTTTCTAAAGTTTCAGGTGGCAGAGTATGGCCATGAGTATCGAGCGCGCGACGCCCAATGGGTAAAGGTACCCACTCGATATTCACTTGATGCAGTTTTGCAGCTGCTTTGGCAACCTCTACTGCAATCGGCACAATCTCATGACCAATGTCATCGCCTTCTAAAATTCCAACTCTTAATTTCTTCGACATGACCTACTCTTCCAATTGAATATTGCGAGCTTTTGCCAAGGCAGTCCATCGCTTAGTTTCATTTTTAATAAATTGACCGAATTGTTCAGGAGACATCGGCATAGGCTCAACTGCTTCAATCAATAACTTCTCCCGCATCTCCGGTAACTTCAGTGTAGCAATTTGCGTTTCATTTAAACGCTTCACAATATCCGATGGAATTCCAGCAGGGCCTACCGTGCCATACCATTGCATTGCGTCAAAACCCTTAAAACCGAGCTCTTCCATAGTGGGGACGTCTTTTAAGACTGAGCTGCGTTTTGATCCCGTAACCGCTAATGCACGGACCCTGCCTGTTTGTATATATTGCAAAGCCGCAGCTAGGCCTGGGAACATAGTCTGCGTTTGACCGCCTAATAGATCGTTAATCGCTGGGGCAATGCCACGATATGGGATATGCAGAATGTAAAGATCAGTTTCCTGCTTAAATAATTCCATGGTCATATGTGTCAAAGATCCCTGACCAGCAGTACCGTAACTTAACTTCCCTGGGTTCTTGCGCGCATAGTCGATAAATTCTTTCATGCTCTTGACTGGAACCTGACTATTCACAATCAAGACGTTTGGGGTCGCACCAATCATCCCAATCGGCGTGAAATCCTTAATAGGGTCATAAGGAACTTTTCTTGTCGCAGGCTTTGTACCATGAGTGGCCACATAACCCTGCATCAAGGTATATCCATCAGGCGGCGCTCTCATGGTGGCCTGAGAGGCAATGACTCCGCCCCCACCACTTTGATTCTCCACTACAAAAGTTTGGCCCAAAACTCGCCCCCAGCGCTCAGTAACGACCCGTGCAATCATATCGTTACCACCACCTGCCGCAACAGGAACGATATAACGAATGGGTTTTGAGGGGTATGCCTGTGCCCTCACAGAAAATGGCAGAGACAGAGCTAGCGAAAAACCTAAAAAATTGCGGCGCTTCATATGTGCACTCGTATCTTGATAGAAAATTAGGATAACTGAATTTAGGGCTTGCTGTATATTTAAGTCATCCATTAAGTAAAAAAATATGAGCAAAAATATTCTGGTTGTTGGAGAGTACGGCAAGATCTTCATTGATCCACTTAGTGCAGTACTTGGAGATCAGTGGGCAATACAACATTGGACTATTGAACAGCCCAAAGCTGAGCTATTTGACTTAGCATCTAAAGCCAGCATTCTGGTAGTAACAGCAGAGCTGACCTATTCAAAAGATAAACAACTGATTGAAGATCTCATTAGGGCTGGCAAGCAATTACAGTTAATTCAGGTACCATTTTCTGGAATGGAATGGCTTCATCCAGATTGGCTACCAGCGGGCTGCAAGGTCTGCAACACCAACCAACACTCTGAGCCAATCGCTGAATATGTCATGCTCGGCATCTTAGAGTTTGCCGTCAATATGCGCTTAATGGATCGCGAGCTACGTCAAGGTCGCTGGACTTACGGCGGATCGATTGTGCGAGGTAAGAAGCATAGTGAAATTCAGCATAAAACCATTGGTTTTATAGGCTTCGGCCACATCGCAAAGCGTGTTACTGAATTAGCCACTCCCTTTGGTATGAAGTTTCTGGCCATTAGTCGTAACCCTAAGCAAGACTCAAGACTGGCATGGTGGAAAGACAGTTCGCATCTTGATGAATTACTTTCTGAGAGCGACTATATCCTCATCACCTCTCCTCTCAGTGACAGTACGAGAGACCTGATTAATGAACGTACGCTAAAAAAGATGAAGCCAACAGGTGTCATCATTAATGTGGCTAGAGGTCCCATTATTAATGAAGAGGCTATTTATCAAGCCCTGAAGCATCGTCAGATTGGTGGCGCCCTACTCGATGTTTGGTATCAATATGCCAACACTGAAAACTTAGAGATGCAGCCATCGGCCTTTCCGTTTCATGAACTCGACAATGTCATCATGACGCCACACACTGCCAGCTGGACGGATGATCTCGATGCGAGACGTATCGAATCGGTCACGCAGAATATCCAAAACTTCATCAATCAAAAACCACTAGTAGAGGTTGTGTTCTAGCGGTTTTGAGCTTACTGAGGTACTGGATTAATTTTTGTAGCCAGGATCTAGTTTTTCAACAATACGTAACATGGCAGGCCATTCCATTTCACCAAAAGGCCTTCTGACGTTTGGCTGATAGAGATGATGCGTCTTCTCTATCACCTCTTTTGAGGGCATGGTGAGCTTCACTCCTGAAGAGAGTGCGTCCACCTGAGCTTTGCAGGCCATCTCCAACCAATATAAGGTATTAAATGCTTGCGCTACGCTAGGCCCTACTGCTAGCAAACCATGATTCCGCAAGATCATGGCGGTTTGATCGCTCAAGTCCGCCACCAAACGGGTTTGCTCATCAAGATCTATCGCAACACTTTCGTAGTCGTGATAACTAATGCCATGAAAGCGCATGGATGTTTGCGTAATTGGTAAAAGACCGCACTCCATAGCGGAGACCGCCATACCAGCCCGTGTATGCGTGTGAATGACACAGCTGACATTTTCTCTTGCACGGTGCACCGCACTATGAATTATATATCCTGCTTGATTAATACCAAAATCAGGATTGGGGTTATAAATTACCTCGCCATCTAAATTAATCGTGACTAAATTAGAGGCGGTGACTTCGTTGTACATCAATCCATAAGGATTAATCAAAATATGATCGTCTTTACTATCTGGAATTCTGGAAGTGATGTGGTTATAAATCAGATCACTCATTCCAAAATGGGCAACCAGTCTGTAACAAGCGGCTAAATCAACGCGTGCCTGGCGTTCTGCAGCTGAGACAACATAATTACTCTTAGTCATTACTTCATTGCTCCATTGGTTTGATATTGAAATCACGGATCAGCTTACCGGTATTTTCATTATCATTTTTTATGAATAGAGCAAACTCACCCGAGTTAGATGACATCCTTACCTCTGCGCCACTCTTAGCTAACTTGGCACGGGTTTCAGGTTCCTGCAAGATTGCGTTGATTTCATTGAGCAAGGTTTTTTGAATCGCAGGCGGCAAGCCTAGCGAACCAAAGAGGCCGAGCCAAGCACCAATTTCAAAGCCTGGAAAGCCCTGCTCTACTACTGTCGGTATTTCCGGAGCAAGTTCTGTCCTCTTCAGAGTCGCTACAGCAAGAGGCTTTAACTTACCAGCCCTCACCATTGCAATGCTAGAAGAAAGCGTATCAAAGGTCACAGGTAATTGGCCACCAATCACATCTGCTTGCGCTTGGCTACTTCCTTTATAAGGAATCTGAGTCATTTCAACGCCAGCTCGTTTAGCTAAAACTGACATCACTAAATTACTAGTTGCGCCATTACCAGTTGAGCCATAACTCACTGGAGTTGCACTCTTTTGCGCATTTGCCAAAAATTGCTGCAAGGTATTGGCAGGATCATTGGGGTTGACCACCATGAGATACGGCAACCATACCAACATGCCAATCGGTGTGAAATCAGTCAGCGGGTTATAAGTCAGATTCTTATAGATATGCGGATTAATTGACATGGGTGCAGATGCACTCACCAACAGGGTGTAGCCGTCTGGTTTCGCTTTCGCTGCAATGCCCGCACCAATACTGCCAGCAACACCTACTTTGTTATCTACTAAAAACTGCTGACCCATACGCTGAGAGAGTCGATCAGCCATGATGCGAGTCACAGTGTCTGTCCCTGTGCCCGGCGGAAAGCCAATGATGATCGTGACGGGTCTATCAGGATAGGCAGCTAAGGCTACTATGGCATTGCTAGCTAAAAAGACAAGTCCAAAAAACTTTATTAAGCAATTCAATTTCACGATGCCCCCAAATAGTTTCTATATTGATATTTATTTTTCTGGCTTAAATGTACTATCCAAAAACTCCTGGACACCAGTAAACATCAACATGCGATTCTTTTCCATAATGATGGTGTGAGTACCTTCGCTGATTTGCAACATGATTTTGTATGGTGCATTTTCTAGCTTAGTAAAGTACTCATACATCATGTAGCTTGGTAGGTCTGCATCCCACTCTGCGTGAACCAGCATGACTGGCACACGAATATCTTTAGGCTCATAAACCGGTATACCTGCTGTCCAGAACTCACGTGCATCCTGAACGGTACCATTGGGTGCACGCAGTTTTTTAGGACTCTGTGTTTTTCCCCAAGGATCGGTTTCAAAGGTGGCTGCAGCCCACTTCTCAAACCAGCCATCGGGAATCAATGTGGCTTTGGCACTCTCTGGCACACCAGTCAACCAACGATTCTTGGCATCGGCAACCGAAGCGACACGATATGCGCCTAAAGGACCGCCTTTGTCTGTTAATGGCGCACCGCCTTGACGTAACCATTGCGGTGCATACAGCACTAACTTGTTAACCTTTTGATTATTTTCAGCTGTGTACTTACCCATGATGGTGGTACCCCATGACCATCCAAGTAAATTCAACTTATTAATGTTGCGCTTCTTCAAGATGTAATCTACGGCACTGGATACATCACTTACGGCAACATTGGTACGGACTATCGGTGGATTTTGCTCAGCAGGTTGATCCATCTCTGGTGGACGGGTCGATTTGCCATAGCCACGCAAATCAACTAGCCAAACGTCATACCCCCTAGCAGCGATGTATTCCATCCATGATATGCCACCTAAAGATAAGTCAAACGCTGTCTCTGCGGGATAAGTTGAGCCATGTACATAAAGCAATGTTTTTTCAGGGGAAAACTTTTTCATTCCCGCTAAATGCTTATTGCGGACATACAGAGAAATACCGGGAGTATCACTCTGAATCATGTATTCATTCATCTCGATTTTGCCAGCAGCAAAAGCCTGAGAAAAACCCAAAAAAGCGAGTAGACCAAGGAATAACTGTTTACTTGATTTCATTACGTCTCCTGATACTTTTTATTGATATGTTTTATACGATGCCATGACCCTCGGCTTCTGACAAGCAGGGCTTTCACCATATTTTGACTATACCTTAGCTTAGGATAGTGGACTCAGAGTCCATGAGCACCACCTATACCGACAAGTGGGTGCAACGTAGTAGATATTTGGTGGAGTAGATTGGCAATAAAAAACCCGCCGAAGCGGGTTCTTGCTTAGGGAAACATCGTAATTAGTTAACTTACCTGTTATTCAGCAAGGATGATTTGATTATTCAGCGCTTATTTTCGCCGAACGTACAACTACACCCCATTTTTTAATTTCTGATTTTAGAAACCGGTCGGCATCGTCTGGTGAATTGCCAATCACCTCCGATCCGCCATCGATCAAGCGCTGACGAACCTCCGGCGTATTTAAGATTTTTACAATCTCAATATTTAATTTATTAACAATATCTTTAGGCGTCCCTGGTGGGGCAACAATGCCAAACCACGCAACAGCCTCAAACCCTTTTACCCCAGCCTCAGACAGGGTTGGAACATCTGGTAACTGTGGGTGGCGCTTGGATGTAGTAACAGCAATAGGAATCAATTTTCCACTTTTAAAATGCGGCATCAGTGCGACTAAATTATCAAACATAGCCTGAATTTGTCCACCCATAAGATCTAGATGCGCTGGTCCAGAGCCTTTGTAGGGGACGTGAACCATATTAATGCCGGCATCTAATTTCAACTTCTCAGCAGTGACGTGATGAGAGGTGCCCATACCTAGTGACCCAAAGTTTATTTTTCCTGGATTAGCTTTTGCATACTCAATAAACTCGCGCGCATTTTTTGCAGGAAAGTCTGGGTTTACTGCCAGGGCTAGAGCGGAGTTTGTAAAAACGGTAATTGAAGTAAAGGCTGCCGTGTCATATTTCAAATTAGGATATGCACTGGCGCCAATTGGTAATGCTGCTGTAGAGATCAGGAGGGTATAACCATCGGGAGCGGCCTTAGCTACATAATCATTAGCGATAGTACTTCCAGCCCCAGCACGATTTTCAACTAGGAACGGCTGCCCCATAGCAAGCGTTAATTTATCAGCAACACTTCGAGCTACCGTATCCGAAGCGGATCCAGGAGCAAATGGAACAATCATCTTTACGGGTCTAGATGGATATACATCCGCAAAAGATGAATGTGAATAAATGAAAGTAATTACAAGAAGTGTCTTCAATATAGTTGACATAGAGATCGGACTTTTCATGATTCAGCAGTCGCAGTCATTAATTCTCGCTCCAGAGTTGTCGTTCTTCTTAAATCTCTTCGAATGGATAAATCATAGCGAGTACCGCGGTGAAGAGTAGCCCTGTTATCCCAAATTACATAATCTCCAGGACGCCAGTCATGCGCATAGACATACTTCGCTTGAGTTGCATGCTCAATCAATTCCGCTACCAATAATCTACCTTCAGGAACAGACATACCACTCACCTCGGATATATGAACACTAGGAAAGAGAACTTTTCTACCAGAACCAGGATGAGTAAAAACCAAGGGGCGCTCAACTGGTGGAAATTTAGAAAGTTGCTCTGGGGTGTAATCCTTATCACCCAAGAGAATTCGTGAATGAAAAGCAGAATGCCATCCCGTTCTTTTTTCTATATGTCGCTTGGTTGATTCGGGCAAATCATCCCAAGCAGCCCTGAGGTCTGCCCACTGCGTTTGCCCTCCCTCATCAGGAACGACTACGGCTGATAGCATTGAATATTTCACTGGCAGGTCTTGAAATGAACTATCGCTATGCCATAGCTGGTTTGCAAGAACGCCAATGAGTTTTTTATTATCTTTATCAGCAACAGAACCATCCATTGCAACATTGCCGATATCAATGAGCTGATCATACTTAAAGCGCGTTGGCGCTCCAGTAGCCTTGCGCAGTCCTGAGTCAAGAGGCCCAAACTGGATCGAGAAATCAATCTGCTCATCTTGTGTTAGCGGTTGATCTCTAAAAACCAATACTGCATATTGATTCATACCATCATCAATAGCTTTGATAGTTTGCTCATCCAAAGGGCGTCTCAAATCTATTCCACTGACCACACCAACAAAATTTGGATTTGTAGGATTTTGGGGATTAATCACCAGGCTCATTTCGTCTCCATTTTTACCGCTTCATGAGTAAAGAATAGTTAATTATTAAATTCTCAAGATCAAATGTAGCAAGGCCCATCAATTAATGGGTGATCTTTTACAAAATCTAGGTTTATCTTCATCCCGATTCCTATGCCCTCATATGGTTTCACATATCCCTCTGAATCAAGCTCATAGGCAGCTTTATCCATCATCTCATCTCTAAAGGGGTTTAGTGAAGTGACGTCTCCCTCAAAATATCCAGGATTATCAATAGCGGATAGAAAATGAATGGTCGTCCCCATATTGATTGCGGTAGCAGAAGTATGGGGATTAATGGTTAATTTGTTAGCACTCGCCATAGCGGCAATTCTCATGGACTCAGTCACACCGCCCGTTTTTGATAAATCCGGTTGAATAAACTGCACGTCGCCATCGTCCAATAGCGTTGAGAAATCGTAGCGGGTGTAGTGATTTTCTCCAGCCGCAAATGGGACTCGACCTAAACTACGCGCCATGCGATATGCTTTTCTGTCCTGCGGCGGAAATGGCTCCTCCAACCAACTCACTCCAGCCTCATCAAATGCAGGCATCACTCTGCGTACATCTGCCAATGTGTAATTAGTATTAGCATCAACCAGTAAATCAATATCACTGCCTACCGCTTTACGAACAGCCATGACTCTTGCAATATCTTTCTCTGCGGTATCTCCCACTCGCAACTTCAATGCGCGGTATCCTGTCGCCACATGCTCTTGCGCCTCCTTAGCCAAGGATGCTGGCTCTTGCCAGCCCAATGCAATGCCACCTGCATAGGCTTTAATCTTTTTAGAGGCGCCGCCTAACATCCGATACAAAGGTTGTTGCATGATTTGAGCGCGTATATCCCAGAGTGCAATATCAATACCACTCAAAGCCAATACCGCAGCTGCGCCCATCCCATGGCTAGAGATTTGCATTTTATAAACTCGGGCCCAGATGCCATTAATATCCATCGCATCACTATTGAGAACCAACTCCCGCATCGTTGTATCAATCAGCTTTGCAATTGCACCTGGAGCACGTCCATGATGCGCCTCACCCCAGCCAATATGACCATCTTCAGTTTCGATGCGAACAATTACTGAGTCACGTTTTACACATTTACCAATACCGAGTCGTACAGACTTATTTTCGGGGACAGGAAAAGAAATAGGTACAGCCTCTAACTTAACAATACGCATTGGATTACTTGTCATGATTTTCTCAATGAAGGAAATACTTCTGGGTTAACAATATTATCGGGACGATGTCCATTCAGAATAGCAAGAATTGTCTTAACAGAGCCCTCGCTCATGCCGCGCATGCTACTAGCAGTAATTGAAGCTATATGGGGAGTGAGCAATAAATTTGGACAATCAAAGACAGCCTCCTCTCCAGACAGGGGCTGCTGATCATGTACATCCATCGCCGCACCCGCAATTGCATTCGTTCTGAGTGCATTGATGATCGCCTGCGTATCCACCACTGGACCACGAGCAATGTTAATTAGGATAGCATTAGACTTCATCATAGAAATTGAAGTTTGATCCACCAGTCCACGCGTTTCTTCATTTAAGGGGCAGCAGACTACTATCACGTCCGATTGAGAAAATAGCTCCGCTTTTGTAGCTGAGCGAACTTCACTTGGTAGCGCCTCTGGTCGTCTAGTAAGTGCAATGGTTTTCATTTGTAAACTAGTTGCTGCATTTGCTAATTTGCTACCTATAGCCCCAAAGCCAATAATTCCTAAGGTTGTATTCGCTATCTCGGTTGAAGGATCTGCTAGCGGACGCGCTTTTGCCCATCCCTGACTACGTAACTGGGAATCAATGAAATCTAGGCGACGACGGAAATGAAAAATGACGGCCAGGCAATACTCAACAACCGCATTTGTATTGGAACCTGGCAAGTTGGCAACCAGTATTCCTTTCTTAGTGGCGGCATCAACTGGAATGAAATCTAATCCTACGCCATGGCGCACTACTACTTTTAGTTGCTGCGCATGATCAAAAATATCTTGAGGTAACTGACAACGAACAATTAAGCCATCACACTCCAATATCAGCCCTTTTAATGTCTCGGGCTTTGCGTCTGGAGCCACGACTACATCACATTCTTGGATGAGCGACTGATGGCACTCAGGATGTATTGGGTTGGTTAAAAGAACCTTAAATCTTTTACTCAAGAAATGGCACTCCCTTTTTAATTGGATTATTCAGTACTCCTAAGCCCTCAAGCTCTATATGGACAGTTTGCCCAGGTTCAAGCCATGCAGTTGGCTGATGCACCATCGCCAATCCTGCTGGAGTTCCTGTTGCGATGATATCCCCAGGCTCTAGTGGCATTTGCTTAGAAATATAAGAAATTAATTCTGCGATTTTGAAAAGCATCGTGCCGGTTGTTCCATTCTGTAACAACCTACCATCCACATCCAATTTAATTTGAATACCATAAGGATTTGTTACCTCATCAGCCGTAACTAGAAAGGGTCCAAAAGGAGCAGAAGCGGGCATATTCTTACCCCTAACAAAGTTACCGTTATCTTGCTTGATCATGCCACTACCGCTGATATCGTTATGCACTGTATAACCCACCACACAAGCCATCGCATCTTTTGGCTCTATGAACAAAGCCCGTTTACCAATAATGACGGCCAACTCCGCTTCGTAACCTACGTTACCAACATCCGGCGGAATCAAGATGGGATCATTGGGTCCTATAACGGTATTTCCAGAGCGAATGAAAATAACAGGCTCAGTTGGATAAGGCATTGAACGCTCATCTAATGCATCGGTAAAGTTATATGCGGCACCAACAATCTTTTCTGGGTTAGGAATTGGAGAGCATATCGAAATGGAATCCATATTCACCACGGCATCCTGGTCATACCGACCACTCTCAATTTTGTTGGTGATTTTCTTGGTGATCGATGGCAAGCCTGCCTTGACCATCTCGAGCAAACTAAGGCTGACTCCCCCCACAATGTCACTGCAACTTGCATGTGAAAGATCAAGAACACGCAAAGAGTCGTTCAGCAGGACACCTACTTTCGGCGCTTGACCATTTGTTATAAATGTTAAGTAACGCATAACAGGGGACTAGGCTACTCGATATTGATCAAGAATATGACGATTGATTTCAATACCAAGACCTGGGCCTTTTGGTACGCTTATCTTGCCATTACGCTGCACAATAGGATCAACTGATAATAGATCGCGGAATGGATTTTCACATTGCTCAAACTCGAATAATGGCGGGTTGCCTTTAAAGCTAGGGGGCTGATCTGGAAGCGCTGCCAAGAAATGTAAAGTGGCAGCCACCCCAATCACCGATCCCCAGGCATGCGGAACGCACTCCACTCCATGCGCACTCGCAAGGGTTGCAATCTTGCGACACTCACTGATACCGCCGGCAGCACAAACATCTGGCTGCACAATATCCATCGCCTTGCGTACAACAATATCTCTAAATCCCCAACGGGTAAATTCATTTTCACCCCCCGCTACAGCCATATCAAGGGCACGAGTAACTTCGACATAACCATCTAAATCCTCAGGAGAGATGGGCTCCTCAAACCATTCAATATCTAACTTCTCAAGCTCTCGACCAATCTTGATGGCTTGGGGTACGGTAAAACAGTGATTAGCGTCAACCATGAGTCGCATATCATCTCCTACTGCTTTTCGAACCGCCTCTACTCGTCTGATATCTAGCTTTAAGTCACCTAAACCAATTTTCATCTTGATAGCAGTAAAGCCATTGTGCTTAAATTCAATCGCCTCTTCCACTGCCTCTTCGATCAAGCGATCCATATCAATAAAATATAGACCTGTAGCATAAGGTGTTACCTCATCACGATAAGAGCCGCCAATTAACTTATGAATTGGCTTTCCGCAAGACTTGCCAATAATGTCCCATAGGGCAATATCAATTCCGCTAATAGCCGAAATTGCCATACCGGTAGTGCCGTAATCTTTAATGCGGTTATAGAGATCTTCCCAGATCACTTCGACGTCAAAAGGATCTCTGCCGATAATGCGAGGACCAAACTGAGTATCAATAAATGCTTTTGATACAGCGGACGGCCCATAACACTCTCCCCAGCCCACTATGCCATCGCTTGTTTCAATCTCAACAATGCACGATCCCCTGGTTTTATAAATCCAACCTCTAGAGGAGGTAAAGGGCTTTTCTACTGGAGCGGAAACAACATGACAGCTTACTTTTTTAATTTGATTCATCAAGCTTCTTTCAATTTCAGATCATTATTTTTTTTCAGAAAATACTTTTTTTCCAACTTCAGCCAAAGTATTTGTCACGGCAGTAATTTCAGCGCCCAAAGCTTTCCCAGTAAGGCTGTCGACTCGCGCACCACCATCTTCAGATGCCGCCTTAAAACGGGGATCCTGAATCGCCTTATTAAAAATAGCAATTAATTTTTCTTGAATTTCTGGTGGAGTCTTTGCAGGAGCTACAAGATATGCCATTTGCACTAATGGTCCATATGGAAAAACGTTATAACCCCTCTCCTTAAAGGTAGGAACATTGGGCATTGATTTAATTCGCTCATTTGCAAATACACCTAAAGGCATCACCATATTGGAGTCAATCTGCGCTTTACTTTCAGACGGTTTTAATACTGCTGCATCTAGTTGTTTGCCAGCTAAATCAATAATGACTTTAGCGCCACCGGTATAGGGAACGGTAATAATTTCTGAGTTGACAACATTTCCCGTCATCACTGCAAATATATGATTTAAATTATTACTACCAGGTGTGCCAATCGATATCTTCCCCGGTTTCTTTTTAACCATTGCCTCAAAACTATTCAAGTCTTTAGTTGGGCTATCTTTAGGAACAAGCAGTAGCAATTGATCTGTGGTCACTCGCGCTATTGGTGAAAATTGCTCGTTTTTCAGCGGCGTTAAGCCCTGCGCAATCATTGCCATCGTAGAGCTAGTGCCCATGCCGATGGTGTAGCCATCAGGTTCTGCATTAGCAACTTTAGTCATGCCGATAGTGCCAGTTGCACCGGCAACGTTGTCCACGACTACTGTGATTCCCTCATCAGCCATAATTTTTGAAATCAGTCGGGCAGAAATATCGTTTGAACCCCCAACATTCCAGGGCACTACTAACTTTATCTCCCTAGCCGGGAAATCAGCAGCCATGGCAGATCCAAAAGCTGCAAAAACACCCAAAGTAGATGCCACCATTGCACTGAAAACGGTTTTAAATACCTTCATATTCACTTCTTTCGCTTCGCAATATGTCAATGTTATAACAAATAACATTCATGAGGGGAAAACACTATTAACCCTTATTTAAACAACGGAACTAATCTAGCAAATTACAGATATCCAGTCGAGCACTATCAATATCAGCACGAATAGCTTGGGCAACCCCAATACCATCACCCTTTTTTAGCGCATTTAGAGCAGCCAAATGATGTTTGTGTCTTTTTTGACCGGGCTTATACTCCGGTAGCGCAAGATTTAAGGTAGGCCCACAGCGCAGCCAAGCGCCTTCGATTGCCTGCAAAAGGATAGATTGCTTGGCTAACTTATAAATCCCAAAATGAAACTTGTAGTGAGCATCCAAATAAGAGGCTAGATTTCCGGTTTCAGCCAAATCTCTCATTTGAGTCAATAGTTTTGAAATTTCAGCAATTTCAGCTTTGCTTGCATTTTTTGCAGCTGCTTCAGCTGCCAAGGGCTCTAAGCTACTGCGTATCGACATCAGTTGATCAAACTCATTGGCATTCAAGAGGGGTACTGATGCACCCCCACCTTGGCCAACCCCACCTCTTTCAAGTACATTTTCAGCAGCCAAGCGATTCACGGCATCACGAACAGGCGTAAGACTAATACCGAGATCCTGAGCCACCTTTCTCAAAATGATGCGCTCTCCAGGAACAAACTTACCAGCTAACAATGCACTTCGTAAAGACAAATAAGCCTTATCCCAAAGAGTATCTTTGTTGATTAATTTAAGGCCGCCCTTTGAGTCACTTGGCATGAGGTGTTTTTTCGAAGAAATAGAGGTAAGGGTTAATATAAATCAAAATCTCAACGTTATTTAAAGTAATCCACTAAAAACATCCAAAAGGGTTAGCATAAACCCAGAACTAAAACAGGGAAGATACCAATACAAAATACTGCTACAACATCTAATATCAAATAGCTAAAAAATAAATGGGAGACAACATGAATAAAAAAACAATCTTCAGAAATCTGGCGCTTGCAACAACAAGTTTAGTAGTGACAACCAGCGCTTATTGCGCAACTTATGTTTACATTTCCAATATTGAGGATGCTGACATCACAGCATATGAACTCACGGCTGGGGTAAGTCCCCACTTAACTTCAGTTGGTCGTTTCCCCGCTGGAAAATTTGTGATGCCAATGGCGGTGACACCAGATAATAAAAATTTGTATGCCTCTGTGCGCTCCAAGCCCTTTTCTTTATACATGTATCAAATTGATCAAGCCAATGGACAGCTGAAATGGACTGGTGCAATCCCATTGCCCGACAGCATGGTTAGCGTCTCGACTGATAAAACCGGCAAATGGTTATTGGCTACCTCTTTTGGAGGCCACAACAATAGCGTTAACCAAATTCAAGCAAATGGTTACGTCAATCCCGTTCCAGCTGAGGCCTTCCCAAGTGGTGGAAAGAATCCGCATGCGATCGTATTTGATCAGTCCAATAAGTTTGTTTATGTTCCACAACTAGGTACCGATGAGATCAAAATTCATACCTTTAATGCCTCTCAAGCAAAGCCCTTATCAGAGACAGCCAGCTCAGTAGCACTTCAAAAACAACAGGGGCCAAGACATATCGTCATTTCGGCGGATAATAAATTCGCTTATGTCATTACTGAGATGACTGGTGAAGTAATTGTTTTCTCTAGAGATATCAAGACAGGAGCCTTAACTCAAATTCAGGCTGTATCCAGCCTGCCAAGTGATAGCAAGTTAGTGCCAGGTAGACCAAGACCTCCTACCGGATCCCCAGAAGCCACTGCTTTTGATGACTCTAATATGATCTTCTGTGCCGAAATTAAACTGACGCCTAACGGCAAATTTCTTTACACATCAGAAAGAACAAAAAGCACTTTAAGCGGCTTTGAAGTGGACACCCAAACTGGCAAAGTAAAGTATCTATTTACCACTCAGACAGAGGAAATGCCTAGAGGATTTAATGTTGATCCGAGCGGGCAATTTTTGGTTGCTACAGGCCAGAAATCTGACAAGGTTTCCCTTTACTCTATTAACCAATCTTCAGGCGAGCTCGCTCTAATCGAGAGAGTTCCTGGAGGTAAAGGGGCGAACTGGGTCACTTTTGTAAAAACGAAATAAGCTTCAGAATTCTTTTCTTGATTAAGACTAAATACCGCCTGCGGGCGGTATTTTCATCAGACTAAAGGTGACATCATGAAAGTGATAAACAATAGAAAACGTCAATTTTTACAATATGGGGCTAGCCTGATAGGCGCCTCTGCTGTGAGTAGTATTAGCCAACCCGCGTACTCTCAAGGGGCAAAATGGATAGGCTCGCAGTACTGACCTGTCTGGTTTTATCGGACCAATCTCATCTAGAAACTCTGGCTCCCGTTATTAATTCTTTTTGCCATCCAGCGACAAACTCTGTTGGGGTTTGATAATCCAAACTTGAGTGTGGTCTGACTA